>JAEFBC010000101.1 GCA_016292155.1 Saccharofermentans sp.
GTCTCCGGCGTTAACACTGATGTTGTAGACCATACCGTCAGCAGGTGCTTTGATCTCAGTGATCTTAGCCTTTGCTTCAAGCTCTGCGATCTCTTTTTTGAGCTGCTCGATCTCTTCGTCACGTTGTCTGACAGCGTCTTTTGCCTCGTCAGCAGTGATACCTGCTTCGATCTTGGCATCCTTATATTCCTTGTTTGCCTTATTTAGAGCATTCTGTGCTGAAGTTACGGCACTCTTTGCTGCCTTCTCGGAAGGAAGTGTGTCTGTTGCAGCAATCTCTGCCTGAGCCTTCTCTATCTTACTCTGGCAAGCGGCAAGCTTGGCAGCATCTTCTTCCATACGTTCATTGGCAGCATCGAGCTGGCTCTCGAGTTTCTTTTTCTCAGCCTTCTTCTCATTGACCATCTTGGTGAGCTTTGCAATCTCTGTTGTAGGTGTCTCGAGCTCATCGGGAGCAGGAGTAGGTGTTCCGAGTGCTACAAAAACATCGATTTGTGACTGGAGAGGAGCTATCTCGGAATTGATCTTGTCGATCTGTGACTTAAGGCTTTCCACAGTTGCTGCAGCTGCATTTACAGATGCTTCGAGGGATACTGCCTTTGTAGACTCTTCGTCGATTATCTTCTGATTCTTTGAAACAGTAGACTTCTTATTCTGAACCTTCTTCAAAGTCGCCTTGGCATCAGCAAGCGTTGCCTGGTCCGTATTAATAGCGTCAGTATATATGCTGTAATCAGTAGTCTTTTTAGGTCTTCTTGCATCGTATGCCTTTTCGCGCTCCTTAGTCTTGAGCGAATCTTTCTTTGTCTTAAGGTCTTCTGAATCTTCAGCGCCCTTGAGCTTGATGATGGGGTCGCCCTTCTTTACGGATGCATATGTATCGACGAGGATTTCCTCGACCTCTCTGCCTTCGAGACCTTTGATCTCAGTCTGGTTAGCGATCTCAATATTACCCTTCTTGCTGAATGAGTATGAGAGATTTCCTCTCGAAGCATATTGACCCATAACCTTAGGGATCGTTAAATTCATGATCGTGTTCGAGAAGAATGTCAGTAAAGCAAGGATTACCACGAAAGCAATCATTGCCTTTATAACCTTAGCTCTTCTAACGCTGCCCTTAGCCATCTTATTGTTCCTCCATATTTCCGTGTGCTCTTCGCAATCTGTTTCTTATTTGATTCCCGATCTCGAAATACCTTCGACCAGATATTCCTCACCCCAGAAGAAGATCAGGAGCGGCGGTATCATGTATACACTCGATGCCGCGAATGCAATTCCCAATTCGGGTTCGTTTATCTGTGAAAGGAACACTGACAGCGGCTGTTTGTTTACATCAGTCAGGAGTACCAGCGGCTGCTCAACCATGTTCCAGTAATCGATGAAAAGAAGTATCGTAAGCGCGAATATCGCGTTCTTACACAATGGCAGAGCGATGTTTGTAAATATCTGCCATTCCGAAGCACCGTCCAGCGTCGCGGCTTCGATATAGCCTGACGGGATCTGGCGCATGTATTTCGTAAGAAGGAATATAGCAAATGTCGAGAAGATACCTGGTAAGATGATCGCCCATACAGTATCTAAGATGCCGAGCTTTTCCGAGATCATGTAGTTAGGAACGAGCGTGACCTGGAAAGGCATGAGCATGAGGATAATGTATGAGAAGAACAATACCTCTCTTCTCTTCCTTCTGTATCTTGCGAATGAATAGGATGCGAGACATGCCACTACCATCTGTCCTGCAACGATCGGGAGCGTGAGCAGGATCGAATTCCAATACTTCATAAGGTATTCGGGATTCATGAAGAGCAATGTCGTGTACTGGTTGATAGTAACTTCTTCAGGAATGAGCTTCAGAACAGGTGTTCTGGACATATATGTCGCACCCTGTGTAGCATGTCCGGACATACTCTGGAACACTACCTTATAGTTTGCAACGATCTCTTCTGAAGACATGAATGAGTTAAGGAATGTAAAGAAGATCGGTACGAGAGCCAGAGCTGAGATGAATATCGCTATGGTTACTCCGATTCCTGTGAATATGCCTGTCTTGACTCTGCGTTTCCTTAAGTTTGCCGCGATCCTTCTTCTCTCGCTCGCGAAAAAAGCCTCTCTTGCTTCTTCAGACAGCGAAGTGATGAATGTCTCCGGCTTCTTTGATTCTGTATAGATATGGCGGCGTGCGAGGGTTGCCTGCTTTTTTCTTTCAATTCTCTTTAAATCGTCCATCTTATTCCTCCACATCCTTATCGAACTTGGATTCTGCGAAGAACAGACCGCCGACGATTATGATCATGACTATACACATTACGATGGCACCTGCAGAAAGCTTGCTGTAGTCCAGGTGTGTGAATGAGTTGTTCATGAAGTGCTGAAGCATGTAGAGGTTATCGAACGGATAGTCACCGGTTAAGAGATAGACCTCTCTGAATATCTTGAATGAGTTGATAAGTGACATGATGCCGACAAAGAAGATCGTCGGTGAAAGATAGTGGAGCTTGATCCTGAAGAATCTCTTAACAGGGCCTGCACCGTCCATGGCAGCAGATTCCAATATCTCATGCGGGATGCTGTTGAGCGCTGCAAGGAACAATACCATGTTGTATCCGAGGTTCTTCCACAGGAACAGGAGCATGATTACGACCTGCGCATATTGTGATTTGAGCCAGTCGATCTTCTCTGCACCTTCAAAGAGCTGGGCGGTAAAGCCGTTTATAACGCCGTTGTAGCTGAAGAATACCTGCCAGATAAGAACGACGGAAGCTACCGGAACCATCATAGGGTTCAAGAGGAAGCTCCTGAACAAGCTCTTGCCCGGAAGTCCTGAATTAAGCAGCAATGCAATAAGCAGAGCAAGGACTACGGCCAAAGGCACGGAGATAAGCGCGAATGTAAGTGTATTCTGAGATGCTGAGATAAAAGCATCATTAGTAAGAACTCTCTGGTAATTTCTGAAGCCTACAAAATCAGTATTCGTAGGAGACTTCTGGAATGAAGTCATGAGGAGCATTATGAGCGGCAGGAAGAAAAAGATCAGAACGCCTGCAAAGCTCGGTGTAAGATAGCCTGTAAAGATGCCCCAGTCACGGAGCTTTCTCTTGAAGTGTCTCTTCTTGCGGAGCTCTAATTTCGCTTTTCTCTCCGGAGTATCTTCGAAAACAGGAATATCCTTAGGTGCCAGTTTCTGGCTGGCAAGAGGTGTGACATTCTTCGGCTTGGGCCTGTTGATCAGAGCCTCTTCGTGCTCTTCCTCGGAAAGTACTCTGACTGCGGTCTTTTCCTTAGGGGCCTTGACGGTTGCTTCGGGAACAGGCTTCTGAGCAGTCTTCTCAGCCTGTGCAATCTCAGACCCCGGCCTCATACCGGTGACTTCGCCTTTTTCAGTTAGCTGGTTATCTTTACTTGTCCTATTATCCATACTTAATAACAGTGTCCCCACACTTTTTAACACGGATTATATTCCGTGGCCATTTACACTCTAATATACATTTATGTACATTTTGTGGCAAAGTGGCATCAAAATGGCATCATTTAAAAGTTTTTGGTGCGTCTGTATAAGTATATCCTTTATTTGCCGTCAAATAGTATAATTTTAGTTAAGATTTTTTAATCAAACGGAGCTGTTATGAAAAAAGAGAAGGCAATCAACTACAAAGGCGGCAGAGCAATCGATGCCAAATCGGTCTTTCTGATCTGTGCTCTTGTTCTCATTTACTGCCCGTTTTTCTATACCGAGATGATAGGTAATTACGTCGGTGATACCGCTATCCAGATCAGGATCGGCTTAGACTGCCTCTCGAGCGGAAAGTTCATTCCCACTGAGATCTACAGCTGGCACGAGGGCCTTTCGTGGCTTCCCCACGAGATAGGCTGGTATTACCTGGTCGGCATCGCATATAAGCTTTTGGGACTCGCCGGCATAATCGGCGTCGCCGCAGCCTTCAATTATTTGATCGCGGGAATAATCTTCAAAAAGTACAGCAAGACCGTTCATCCCCTGATCCTTGTGGGTATCGCAGCAGCTGCAAGGCTCCTTTCCTTCCCCAACTACATAGCAAGACCTCATCTGTTCTCTGAGCTCGCGCTTTTACTGGTCATATATGTGATGCTGAGCGGAAAGAGCATACTTTTTAAATCGTTATTCTTCTGTGGAACAACATTCCTCATGGCATGGTTCCACGGCGGCATGGTTCCGGTATTATTTGCCGTATTCTTTGTTTTCGTAGTGATCGAGCTTGTCTATAAGCAGATTAAGAATACTCTTATCTATTTAGCTTCCGCGGCTGGCGCCTTCCTGTGCTCGCTTCTTAACCCTCTCGGATTCGATATCTGGACATACGGCTTCAAGCAGTCGGCAAATACGGACTTCTGGCAGATCAACATGGAGTGGGCGCCGAAGAATTTCGAGATCTGGGAGATCACCCTGATCCTCATAGCTCTTGTGGCATTCGTGGTCGACGGCAGGGTCAAGAAGTTCGATAAGAGCGCAGTTATAAGACTCTGCATCATCTGCATGTTCCTTATCGCATCCTGCAAATACTGCCGCTTCATGAACTATACGGCTCTTTTCATACTGGCGCTCTGCCCTGAAGAGATCCAGAGCCTTATAAGCTGGATCAATGACAACATATTCCATATCAATAAGGAGAAGATCAAGTTCAGCAACGCTTCGTTCTACATTCTTTCTGTATTCTGCGTTCTGTTCTTTGCCGTTACTTCGGTTTTCTCGATAGTTAAGTTCATTCCTACGAACACGATGTCTTCGGCAAGCGCCATAGCAGCTTACGACGAGGAAGTCGTAAACATCGTTAAGCAGAACGGTTATAAGAAGATATATAACTCCTTTAATTCCGGCTCATGGCTTGCTTTCCACGGCATAAAGGTGCACATCGACAACCGCTGTGACCCTTATATGAAGGAGTATTCCGGCACCGATTACCTTACGGGCCAGATGATGATCGAAGATATAGAATCCATGGACAAGTTCGTCGAAAAGTACGGCTGCGACGCGATTGTCTTAGACCTCTATCCCGGCACGACAGACGACTGGTTCGCAGATGATCTCTATGCTGCATCCGGCCGTTACAAAGTAATATACGACAATAAAATAACATCCACCTATAATCCTGACGTGAATTACAGATGGATGGTTGTTGAGTGTATTAAGTAAATCCGGATCAGACTACTGTCTCTACCTTGATCGTATTGGTGTTGCCGGCCTTGCCGTTGATAAGTCCGCCTGTCATTACGACGTTATCTCCTGCCTTAAGATCAAGAACGTCCTTGGCTACATTGAGGCCGTGATAGTACATTACATCAGTTGAATTGAATTCCTCATTAAGGATCGGAATAACACCCCATGAGAGATTGAGTCTTCTCCAGATCCTCTCGGATGTGGTCATACCGATGATGTCGATAGGGCATCTGAAACGGGATACCATTCTCGCTGTAACTCCGCTTCTGGAGTGAACGACGATAGCCTTTGCACCTACGTCGATCGCCATCTGGCATGTAGCGTGGGAGATAGCATCAAGGTTATTTCTCATGTTGAATTCCTGCTTGGCAAAACGCTCCCTGTAGTTGATATGCATCTCTGTATACTCTGCAACCTGGGACATGGTCTGAACTGCTTCGACAGGATACTTGCCCGCAGCGGATTCACCTGAGAGCATGATGGCTGAAGAACCGTCATATACTGCGTTTGCGACGTCAGAGATCTCAGCTCTTGTCGGTCTCGGATTGTTGATCATGGACTCGAGCATCTCTGTTGCCGTGATAACGCGGCGGCCCAAAAGCCTGCATCGCTTGATGAGCTGCTTCTGAACGCTCGGAACTTCGTGGAACGGGATCTCAACGCCCAGGTCACCTCTTGCGATCATGATTCCTGCGCAGTATTCGGAGATCTCATCGATGTTGTCAACGCCTGCACGGTTCTCGATCTTGGCGATAACTTCGATATTGTCACCACCGTTAGCGTCTAAGAATTCACGCATTTCGATCATGTCTTCCTTGCGCGAAACAAATGAAGCTGCAACAAAATCGATGTCATTCTTGATGCCGAAGAGAAGGTCCTTCTTATCCTGCTCGCTCAGGAAATCGCCCTGCATTACCTTGTTCGGGAAGTTCATGGACTTCTGGTTGGAAAGGATTCCTCCGACTACGACCTCGCAGATAACGTCAGCGCCCTTGATCTCTTTGACTTCCAGGATAACGAGTCCGTTGTTGATAAGGACCCTGTCGCCCGGGTTAAGCTGCTCGGGAAGAAGCTTATATGTAACAGATACTCGTGTCTCGTCGCCCTCGACCTCATCTGTCGTAAGAATGAACTGAGCGCCGTCCTTAAGCTCGACCTTGCCTTCCTTGAAGGTCTTGATCCTGTACTCAGGACCCTTTGTATCGAGCATGATCGCGATAGGAAGATTCATCTTCTCCCTTACCCTCTTGATAAGGTCGATCTTCTCCTGGTGCTGTTCATGTGTACCGTGCGAAAAGTTAAGTCTTGCAACATTCATTCCCGCTTCGAACATCTTGGATAATGTCTCTTCATTATCCGAAGCCGGTCCTATCGTACAAATAATCTTAGTTTTGCGCATATAAATATCATCTCCTCAAAGCCACAAAAAAAGTTTTGCCTGATTGTATCATTTGTGTCCCTAAACTTCTGCACAATATTGTAAAATGTTTAAGTCAATATTTTATACATTGGAGGCTTTGCATATGGCAGACGTAAGACCTGAATCCCTTAAAAGGATCACAACCAAAGCCCTTGCTGACGAGTTTATTGCAGATCAGCTCAAGGCTATCAAGGAGCAAGTCGGTGACAAGAAAGTTCTCTTGGCCCTTTCCGGCGGCGTAGACTCATCAGTAGTCGCTGCACTCCTCATAAAAGCAATCGGAACAAATCTTGTTTGCGTTCACGTTAACCACGGACTCTTGAGAAAAGGCGAACCCGAGATGGTATGCAAAGTCTTCAGAGACGAACTCGGCGCTAACCTCATTTACGTTGACGCAGTTGACAGATTCTTAGGTCTTCTCGAAGGTGTTACAGATCCTGAGCAGAAGCGTCACATCATCGGTGAAGAGTTCATCAAGGTCTTCGCAGAAGAAGCAGCCAAGCTCGACGGCATTTCTTTCCTCGCTCAGGGAACTATCTATCCTGACATCCTTGAGAGCGAGCAGGGCATCAAGGCTCACCACAACGTTGGCGGACTTCCTCCGGAACTCGATTTCGAGCTCGTTGAACCCGTTAAGTATCTCTATAAGGACGAGGTCCGTGTAGTAGGTTCCGCATTGGGCCTCCCTGACAACATGGTTTACCGTCAGCCTTTCCCGGGTCCCGGACTTGGCGTAAGATGCCCCGGTGCCATCACAAGAGACAGACTCGAAGCCGTCAGAGAATCTGACGCGATCCTCCGTGAAGAATTCGAAAAGGCTGGCCTTGCAGGCAAGGTATGGCAGTACTTCACAGTAGTACCTGACTTCAAGTCCACGGGCATCAAGGACGGCAAGAGAGCTTTCGAGTGGCTCTGCATCGTACGTGCGATCAACACAACAGACGTAGTTCAGGTTACAGTTGAGCCCATCGATTACGACCTCATGTGCCGCATCACAGACCGTATCACCCACGAAGTTCCCGGCATCAACAGAGTCCTTTACGACTACACGCCGAAGCCGACAGCTACAGTAGAGTACGAGTAATATTATTTGCTCGCTTAGGTCCTCCGCGCTGCGCTTGTGCGGAATCGCTCGCAAACAATATTACTCTCTGGATTAAGTAATAAACTTTGAAAGCTCCTGATTGTTCAGGAGCTTTTCTATGCCATGAGTTCTTTGCTTGGATGATATAATCACCTTGTATGGGGGAGTAATTCCTTAGTATAGAAAATCAACAGGAAAGATGTCTATGAAACAACCTACAAGATATGAAATCACGGGGAAAATCAAAGGAATCGTTGAAGGGAAGATATCAAGAGATTCCGTAGATGATTGGGTTAATTACTATATTTCACATGATGATGAGATTGAAATGATTGATATTGAAGCGTGGCATTATCTGACTGAACTAGGAACTATGTGTGTACAGATTGCGCCCAATGAATATCTGTATACTACTGATGACCTTTTAAATCTTGTGAAAGAATATACCTAGTCGATTAAATCCTGAATTAAACATACTTAACCCCGGATGATATAATTTAGTTCAAGCGAGATGAAAACGGACCATTAATACTCTTAACAGTGAATAGGTAACGCTTATGTATTGTAATAAATGCGGTTCATATATACCCAGTATGCGCAAGGTCTGCTCCAACTGCGGAACGCCTGTTCCGGATCCTAATGCGCCGGCACCTGTTGTTGAACCACCGCCGGAGAAACGTTCCAATGGAATTGCTGTGGCAGGACTCGTAATGGGAATCCTTACTTTGGCACTTAGCGCGTTGCCCGGAATTCCTTTTCTCACAGGGCTTATGGGAATGATCTTCTCAATAGCCGGTATCGCGAAAAAGAATGCACGTTCCAAAGCGGCTGCAGTTGCCGGCCTGATTCTTTCGATCGCAGGATTAGCATTTAGTGTTATTTACCTGTTTGTATTTACCATTCCGGGTGTTACCAAATATCTGGCCAAAGCCGAGGAAGCCAGATCGTCCGTTAGTGCATTGGGAGTTATATTGCGCCATCTGAAGTAAACTACGTCAAAAGTCATTGGTTTACCGCTGCAGGAACAACTTGAAACACCAGATAATATAAAGGCTCCGGAATTTCCCGGAGCCTTGGTTATTTCTGAAGATATACTATTACATATCATTTATGGGTATGAGCGTTCCGTCGGATTTTACGTCATATCTCAGATCATATCCTTCGA
>JAEFBC010000102.1 GCA_016292155.1 Saccharofermentans sp.
CCTGAGTTCTTCTATATGGACGTTGCTGTGGCAACAGCTGCTGCGGAGATTGAAGGCGTTGAATGTGCCACCAGCCAGTTCTATTTCACATCATTATCTTCAGACTGCTGCTCCACAAGAGTTCAGCTCATTGCTTTCGATCCTGATACAGACTTTGTTATCAATCCATGGATCGATGAGAGAGTAACTTCAGATGTATCTAACGGCAGCGTTATCATCGGAAGCGAAGTAACACCTCTGTCAAATGGCAAAGTCAAGTTCTACGGCAATGAATACAGTGTCGCAGGCAAGCTCGGCGAGACCGCTACAGGCCTTGATCATTCGGTCTTCATGTCGAGAGATACTATGCATGGGATCTTAAATGATGCAAAGGATAAGGGATATCAGTTCTTAAATCCCGAGGATGACGGCGCATGGGTATCGACAGTCCTTCTCCGCGTCAGCGATGATGCAGATATCACAGCTGTCGAAAAGGAGATCTATAACAGAGCCGGCGGCATCAAATTCATCGAGACAGATAAACTTATCAGTGATGTCGCAGTTAAGCTCGGTTCTGTCGAGAATATAATCAATGTGACTTTGACAGTGCTCCTTGTATTTTCATTCCTTACGATGATCCTGTTTTTCTCAGTCATCTTCCACGAGAGGAAAAAGGAATTTGCCGTATTAAGGATATTAGGAACGTCTTCCCGCCGCATCTGCTTTTTCTCTCTTACAGAAGGCATTACGATCGGCGCAGCAGGCGGCATTATTGGCCTTGTCCTGGGAATACTTACAGTATTTCCTTTTAATCACTATATCGAGAATTCATTGGATGTTCCGTACCTCATGCCTTCTGTGGCTGCAGTTATCCTTTACGGCATGATCGGAGTTCTCGTAACAACATTGTTCGGAGCACTTTCATCATTTCTCTCGACATTAAGTCTTGCACATGCCGAGACATATTACACGATGAGGACGGGAGAATAAGATGGCTTTTCTTGAAGCACAAAAACTTGTTAAAGAATATAACAGGCGCGGGAAGACTTTCCGCGCTGTTGACGATATAGATTTTACGATCGAACCGGGTGATTTTGTCATGATCGAAGGCGAATCCGGAAGTGGTAAGACGACATTTTTAAATCTCCTTACAGGTCTTACTGATCCTACATCAGGCGCAGTTATTATCGACGGCAGATCATTAAAGGAAACAGGTGATAAGGAGATTTCAAAGATCAGGAATCAGAAGATCAAATATATCCCGCAGGGTGAGAGCCTTCTTTCCGCACTTACAGTAAGAGAGAATATCCTTTTCCCTTTTACTATCGGAGGACTGGAAAGACCTTCTGAGGAAAGGCTTCTTGAAGTATCTGATAAGCTTGGTATTACTGACCTTCTGGATGAATACCCGTCTGATCTTTCAGGCGGAGAGATGAGAAGAGCTACGATCGCAAGAGCAGTCATCAACAAGCCTTCTCTCATAATCGCTGATGAGCCCACGGGAAGCCTTGATTCTGCCAATACCTTCAAAGTCATGGAGATATTCAGAGACATCGCATCCGAAGGCACGGCAGTAATTGTCGTTACCCATCAGAAAGAGACTTTAGGTTATGCTTCGAGAGTTCTCGAGATGGATCAGGGAAGCCTTAAAGAAGTAGTCTGAACGATTCATAATGACTATTTCTTTCTATAACCAAAAGTTATATTTGGTTATCGGAAATGAATATTATTTCGATTCTCTAAAATGAAATACAATTGGTAATCAAAAATCAAGGATGGTTGGAATATATGACGATCCAGCAATTATTCTATGCGATAACGATTACCGAATCAGGCTCGATGAACCGTGCCGCAGAGACGCTTTACATAACACAGCCTTCGCTTACCAAAGCGATAAAGGAATTAGAGAATGAATTGGGATTCTCGATATTCGTAAGATCCGGCAAAGGCATGCTCTTAACGCCTGAAGGCAGGGAATTCATTATCTATGCCAAGCAGGTCAGCCAGCAGTATGAGATCTTGAAGGACCGCTTTATCGGTTCTGCAGAACGCAAAAGGCGGTTCGGCATCTCCACTCAGCATTATTCATTTGCGGTAAAGGCATTCACCGAGTTCGTAAAAGATTTCGATCTCGCGAAATACGAATTTGCATTAAGGGAGACGATGACCCGTGATGTTATAGATGATGTCGGATCCATGAAGAGCGATATCGGTATCCTTTTTATAAGCGAATATAACAGGAAGGTAATAGAGAAGAAGCTCCGCGACAACGATCTGCATTTTACGCCGCTCATCGACTGCAAGGCCTGCGTATATATCACGAAGACGCACCCTCTGGCTGACCGCGAAGAGATCACGATGGAAGATCTGGAGCCATACCCGTGCCTTACCTTTGAGCAGGGCGACGGAGATCCGATCTACTATGCCGAAGAAATCCTTGCAGAGAAGGATTATCCGAGACGGATAAAGGTAATCGACAGAGGAACGGGACTTAATCTCATGAACGAACTTAACGGTTATACGCTCTGTTCCGGAATAATCTGCGACGATGTAAACGGCCAGCAGTATAAGATGATCAGATTCAAAGGCGACGGTGACGATGCGGTAATGCACATCGGATATATAACTAAAAATATTATCGAACTCGGATCACTTACCGAAGGATATATAGCCGAGATAAAGAAGATCCTTAAACTTGCCTGAGACTGTTGCTTTAACATATCACTTAAGCAGGTTTATAATTAATATGATCTAATTGCAGGAGAAAAGATATGAG
>JAEFBC010000103.1 GCA_016292155.1 Saccharofermentans sp.
GACTACCTAGTTTAAGGGAGCAAACAGTATGTCATATTTACCGATGCTGCTATTGGAGGCAGAAGAGTCCAATCTCTTTTCGCCCGATCAGTTTGCAGGATATGCCGTAACAGCTGTAATTACGATATTCAACATCTTGATCGTATTTATCGTTTTCAGGCTGTTCGCGTACAAGAAGATATTAAAGCTCATCCACGACCGTCAGCAGGCGCTTGACGCAGAGCTTGATGCTGCAAAGAAGGCCAAGGAAGAAGCCCAGGCTATAGTTGATTCGTCCAAGGAGACTATAGATGAGGCTAAGCGCAAGGGCTCCGAGATCGTCGAAGAGGCCAGGGCCACAGCAGATAAGCAGAGCAAGCAGGTCATCGATCAGGCAAATAACGAGGCTCAGCAGATCATTGAGAGAGCCGAGGAAGATGCCGCAAGAATGAAGCGTAATGCTTTCGAGACCATGAAGGATGACATTGCAGATCTTTCCGTTCAGATCGCAGGTCACATCATCGCTGATGCAGTATCCAAGGATGAACTTAGAAAATCCGCTGCAAAGCACACAGAAGAGATCCTCGACAAAGAGGTAGCAAAGAGTGAGTAATCCTACTTCTGACAATAAAGAAACAAAGAGCAGAGCAAAAGGTCCGTCCTTAAGGATCGAGACTGCCGGTGATATCCCTGAGGAAAGACTTGCCAGGGTAGCGGCTAAGTTTGCCGAAGTAAATGAGATCGAAGATTACCGTCTCATAATCGAGCAGCGTGACGACCTCATCGGCGGCTTCATCGTTTATTTCCAGGGAAGCCGTTACGACTATTCCATCAAGGGACAGCTCAGCCGTATCGGTTCTTTCATGAAGCAGACCAGATCCTTTGAAGCACCCGTTGACGGTGACGTTACTAAGGCTGCTTATACCAAAGAGGAATTCCCTTCTACAAAGATCAAGGAAGACCTTGAAGACGCGCTCGACAGATTCCCTGAGTCACATAAGATCAGTATCGATGATATTGAGATCCGGGATCTCACTGACGCGCAGCTTGATAAGCGTATAGAGGACGCGTTCCTTTTCCAGGAGCACAGGGACGAGGTCGGTAAAGTAGCTTCGATCTCTGACGGTGTAGCATCCGTTACAGGCCTTAAGAACTGCATGCTCAACGAGCTCATCTATTTCGCGTCCGGTGCCACGGGTATTGCCATGAACCTTGAGAAGACCAAGGTCGGCGTAGTACTCCTTACGGGCGAAGATACCGTAGTCGAGAGCATGAGCTGCAAGCGTACCATGACCACATGTTCGGTTCCTGTCGGCATGGGTCTTTTGGGAAGAGTAGTTGACGCTTTGGGCCATCCGATAGACGGCAAGGGCGTCATCAGATATACAGAGGAAAGACCTGTTGAGTCGCCCGCTCCGACAATCATCGACAGAGCACCTGTCGATACTCCTTTGTTTACGGGCATCACGGCTATCGACGCACTTACTCCGATCGGAAGAGGCCAGAGAGAGCTCATCATCGGCGACCGTCAGACAGGCAAGACATCTATCGCACTTGATACCATCATCAACCAGAAGAACGAAGACGTTATCTGCGTCTACGTCCCCATCGGCCAGAAGATGGCTAATATCGTTGCTACAGCCGGCCTTCTCGAAAAGCACGGCGCAATGGATTACACTGTAATCGTTGCAGCTTCCGCTTCAGAGTCTGCAGCAATGCAGTACATCGCACCTTTCGCAGCCTGTGCTATCGCAGAGAAGTTCATGTACGACTACCATAAGGACGTACTTATCGTTTACGATGACCTCTCCAAGCACGCCCAGGCATACAGAGCAATCTCATTGCTCCTCAGAAGACCTCCGGGAAGAGAAGCTTATCCGGGCGACGTCTTCTATCTCCATTCAAGACTTTTGGAGAGATCCGCAAGACTTTCGAACGAGCTTGGCGGCGGTTCCATCACCGCTCTGCCTATCGTAGAGACACAGGGTAACGATATCTCGGCTTATATCCCGACGAACGTTATCTCCATTACAGACGGTCAGATCTATCTGTCACCTGAGCTGTTTTTCTCCGGCCAGAGACCTGCCGTAAACGTTGGTCTTTCAGTATCCCGTGTAGGCGGTGCCGCACAGACAAAGGCTGTAAAGAAGGTTGCAGGACCTTTGAGAATCTCCTTGGCTCAGGCGCGTGAGATGGCATCTTTCTCACAGTTCGGTTCAGACCTGGACGAGAATACACAGCTCCAGATCAAGCGTGGTACTGTCCTTAACGAAGTGCTGAAGCAGGAGAGATTCTCACCTCTGACGATGGCTTCCGAAGTCGTTCTTCTTTACTGCGCGACCACAGACAAGTTCAACTTCCTTGCTACGGAAGACATATTCGAGTTCTATACAGAGCTTATGAGCGAGATCAAGCTCCGCCATCCGAATATCTTTGAAGAACTTACCGACGGAAAGGTATTGACCGACGAGATCAGATCCGAGATCGATACCGCATATAACGAGTATAAGGAAGCATTCCTCAGGGATCACGAGGAGTACGTAGAGGACTACTGATCTTATGGAGAGCTTTTCTGCAATCAAGAAAAGAATGAAGAGCGTCAATGACATTAGTCA
>JAEFBC010000104.1 GCA_016292155.1 Saccharofermentans sp.
AGATAATCTGCAAGACCAAGCTTAAGCTCTATTAAGCATGACCTTTTGGAGTCGCCTCCAAGGCCTCTGGTAATTGCTGCCGCAGACAGTTCTTCGCCAATGTTAACACACGAGAAAAGGAGCGGTATCATTCGAAATTCAAACATTCTGAGGACATTGCCGCCGCCTAACATGACGCCTCTCATCCTCATTGCATCGTTAATAGAAGAATACTCTTCTTTGATCGTCGGAAAGAAACGCATTACCACCGCAAGTGATACAGCGATGCCGTCAGGTATATGCATCTTCTGCATGCAGGACATAAACTCGCCAATCTTTGTCGTTCTGATAACATACCAGGCAGTTATAAGCGCCGGCATGAACTGTACGACGATTCCGCAGTAGCCTATGAGGAGCGAAGCGATAATGCCTTCTGAATTCTCCGAGATAAAAAATAACAATAAGACCAGAGCTATCCCGTAAGCCAGGAAAAAGCGCAAAGCTGATGAATACTTCTTCTCAAGGATCAGAAGCACGATGGGGATCAGAGTAATGATGATCCTGATCATCCACAGCACAGGCGTTGTCGCACTCATCATGGCGATGAGTGATACGACAAATACCATAAACAGCTTTGTTCTGGGATCGAGTCTCATGTTATACGATTCCGGCTTTCTCGAAATGCTTCTTTACTACAGCCTTGCCGATAACAGCTCCGATGCATCCGAAAACGAAGCAGAGAACAACAAGGATTCCGATCGTCTTTACATTGATCGCTGCAAAGAGATTATTTGCATATTCAGCAGAAAAACCGCCGTCGATAAGATCCTTACGGTAGCTTTCCGCTGTAACAAGGATCGGGAAATAGTTTGAGCAGATCCAGAGATTAAAAACACCGAAGCTGAGCACCGTCTTTTTGAAGCTCTTATAGTTTCCGGATTTAGCGATAAAGTCAGCTACAAGGCCTGAGATAATGATCAAGGGAGCTCCAAGATATCCCATGCCTCCGACGAACATGATGATCGCCAGGAGGACCGAAACGATAGTTATCATGCCGAATTTCTCCACCTTCGTGTAGAAGAGCATCATGGGGATGCCGCTTGCCAGAGGCAGTATGATTACATATGACGCTACGATAAAAGGATGGATATATCCAAGCATACCTAATGCGAACTCTACAGCAAAAAGTATTGCCGTGAAGATACCGATAGTTATAAAGTCCTTAGCCTTAAGTTTTTTACTCTTGTTTTCCATGTTGCCCTCCTAAGATTATGAAATTTTCCAGCTGACTGCCTGTTTTCTGCCGGATACGAAATTCTTATAAATGCCTTCCTGATTGATCAGGTCTTCATGTCTGCCCTTCTGGACTATCTGACCCTTATCGACAACGATGATCTGGTCAGCATGCCTTACGGTCTTTAATCTGTGGGCGATCATGATGATCGTCTTTTCCTTTGTAAGGTTCTCGATAGCTTCCGTGAGTTCCTTCTCATTCTCAGGGTCAACGTTAGCTGTAGCCTCATCAAGGATGATGATCGGAGAATCCTTCATGATCGCTCTTGCTATGGCGATCCTCTGCTTCTCACCGCCTGAGAGCGATGCGCCGCCTTCGCCTACCAGAGTGTCGTAACCGTCAGGAAGCGCCATGATGAAGTCATGGCAGGATGCTTTCTTTGCTGCTGCAATAACTTCTTCCATAGAAGCGTCTGGTCTTCCGAATCTGATGTTATTAGCGATAGTGTCTTCGAAAAGATAGATCCTCTGGAATACGAAGCTGAAGTTCTCCATGAGCGAATCAAAGCTGTATTCTCTTACGTCTCTGCCACCTAATGTGACCTTGCCTTCCTGAACGTCCCAGAATCTTGCGATAAGTGATGTGATAGTTGTCTTACCGCCGCCTGAAGGTCCGACGATCGCAGTAGTCGTATTCTCCTTGATATCGAGAGTTACGTTGTCGATGATCTTCCGGTTCTCATAAGCAAAGCTAACATTCTCAAGACGGATATCCCTGTTAGCGGGCTTAATGTCCTCACCGTCGATATCCATCTGCGGAAGATCCGTGATCTCGTTAGCAAGATCAACGCCCTTGCCGATTATCTTCAAAAGCGCAGTATAAACGCCTGCAGCATCAAGCGATTCAAATACCATAAAAGAGCACATGAGCATCGTGATGGTGTATACAAGCTCCATAGAACCTGACATGTAGAAATAGATCGAGGCACCTGCTATTACGACACCTGTAAGCTTGCTTATAAGCATCTGGATGCCTACAGCAGGAATAGCAGCCATTTCAGCAGAAATGTCAGCCTTAACTTTACGGTCGATCGCTTTTGAGACTCGTGATGTATTAAGTCCGATAATGTTGTAATTACGGATCTCAGCAATTCCCTGAATGTATTCGAGAATTACACCTACGATATCCCTGTCTGATTCGAGCTTCTCGCCTGCTACTTTTGCTACCTTGTAATTAGTCACCTTGTTCCACAGGAAGAATATGGTGATTCCGGTAACCGCGATCACGCCGATCCTCCAGTCGAAGAAGAACATGCCG
>JAEFBC010000105.1 GCA_016292155.1 Saccharofermentans sp.
CGGCATGTTCTTCTTCGACTGGAGGATCGGCGTGATCGCGGTTACCGGAATCACCATATTCTTCCTGTGGAACAAGGTGACTAATTACAAGGTAGCAAAAGTAGCAGGCGAGAAGCTCGAATCAGACAGGGATATCGTAGGCGTAATTCTCGAATACATTCAGGGAATTGCCGAGATACGTAATTACAACATTATCGGACTTAATACATCACGCGTCTCCAAAGCGATCGACCGTAAGGTCAAGGCTGACATATCTGCTGAAATGGCTGCTATTCCTGCTGTAGGCATACAGATGCTTATAAGCAAGCTTACAGGCGTCGTAATAGCAGGTGCCTCGATCTATTTCTATATGTCAGGTTCTATGGAGCTTGTATACACCATCACGATGCTCATGTGCTCTTTTATGGTATTCGAATCACTTGATGCTGCAGGTGTTTATACTGCGCTCTTGAAGATTATCGGCAAGGGCGTTGATCTCGCTAACGAGATCACGGATCTTCCTCAGATGGATATTGACGGCGAGGACATTAAGCCTGAGAACAGAGATATCCGTTTGGAGAACGTAAGCTTTGCTTATGAGAACCGGAAGATCATCGACAACGTAACTCTCGATATCAAGGAGAATACAACGACAGCGATCGTAGGACCTTCAGGCGGCGGTAAGACAACTATCACATCGCTTATCGCAAGATTCTGGGATGTTCAGGAAGGCAAGGTAACGCTTGGCGGAAGGGACGTAAGAGAATACAGCTTTGACTCGCTCATGGAGAACTTCAGCTTCGTATTCCAGAGGGTCTATCTTTTCGAAGACACTATCGCAAATAACATCAGATTCGGAAGACCTGACGCTTCTATGGAAGAAGTTATTGCAGCAGCAAAGAAAGCATCCTGCCACGACTTCATAATGGCTCTTCCTGACGGATACGACACTTTGGTAGGCGAGGGCGGCGCATCGCTCTCAGGCGGTGAGAAGCAGAGGATCGCTATCGCTAGAGCGATCATGAAGGATTCGCCGATCATCATCTTAGATGAGGCTACAGCTAACGTTGACCCTGAGAATGAGAAGGAACTCACTGAAGCTATAGAGAACCTTACCAAAGAGAAGACGATCATCATGATCGCTCACAGGCTTAAGACCGTAAGGCATGCTGACCAGATCATCGTTGTCGATAAGGGTCAGATAGTCCAGAAGGGCAGACATGAGGACCTGATCAATCAGGAAGGCATTTATAAGAATTTCGTATCCGGCAGAAAACAGGCAGTCAGCTGGAAGATCTCGTAATTACAGGAGGACAAAATGGAAAACAATAATAAGAAGCTTAAGGCTAAAGATTTTATAACTATCGGTATCTTCACAGCAATACTTTTTGCTGTAGAATTCGCATTAGGAATGCTCGGATATATCCATCCTTTTATCGTTGCGGCATATGTAATCATACTGCCTCTGGCAAGCGGCATCCCCATGATGCTCTTCTACACGAAGGTAGAGAAATTCGGCATGATAACGATCGTTTCGGTCCTCCTTGCGATCATCATGTTCGTCGGAGGCATGGGATATCTTGGAGCTCCTTTGATCATTATCTCAGGCCTTGTAGCTGACTTTATCGCTAAATCCGGAAACTATAAGAGCTTCAAAAAGACGGTGCTCAGCTTCGGTATTTTCAATTTCTGGATCTGTTCAAACTATTTCCCGATCCTTGTTACAGCGGAAAGCTACCGTAAGGATCTTATCGACGGCGGTTTTTCTGCTGAATATGCAAATAATCTCTTTGCAGCGATAAATGTAAAGACGATCGGAATCCTTGTTGTTCTCTGCTTCGTTTTCGGATGTATAGGAGCTGTTATCGGCAAGGCTGTAGTAAAGAAGCATTTCGAGAAGGCCGGAATCGTATAACATGAGACTCGATCCCAGAACAAAGCTGTTTATGGTATTTGTCATATCACTCATCGCCATGATGAGTGCGACAACGCCTGTGCTGTGGGCAATCAGACTTATCATTACGCTGATTCCGATCGTACTTCTGATCCTTGAGAAGAAGTATTCATCAGCTTTGCGCTTTTTCCTGGCTTACGGGATAGCACTGGTCTTATTGTTGTTTTTTATCTCGGAGAATTCAGAAGGCATTATCGCATCGCTGCTCATAGGCTACTGCGGAATCGTCGTACAGTTCATGCCGGCGCTTATAACAGCGTGGTATGTGATCAGGACTACGAAGATAGGCGAGTTCATGTCATGCATGCAGAAGATGCATATACCTGACGGCATCGCAGTATCACTTGCGGTGGTAATGCGTTTCTTCCCGACGATCAAGGAAGAATATTCTTCCATTAACGATGCAATGAGGATGAGAGGCGTCATGTTAGGTGGCGGCAATGTCCTCAGAATGTTTGAATTTCGAATGATACCGCTCCTTTTCTCGTGCGTTAACATAGGCGAAGAACTGTCCGCGGCAGCGATCACCAGAGGTCTTGGTGGAGACTCCAAGAGGTCAAGCTTAATAGAGCTTAAGCTTGGTCTTGCAGATTATCTGTTGATGTCTTTCCTTACTGCCGCGACAGTCATCTTCGTAATGTACAAGTATTTCTTATGAGTATCGTAGAGCTCGAAAACATAAACTTTCAGTACAAGGGATCTAAAGATGGTTCCCTTGATAACATCAATCTCAATATCGAAAAGGACCAGACGGTCCTTCTCTGCGGTGCTTCAGGCTCCGGCAAGACGTCGATAATAAGGCTTATAAACGGGCTTATTCCGCATTACTATTCAGGTGAACTTGAAGGTGATATAAGGGTTGCCGGACATGATGTCAAAAAGACTGAACTTCATGAACTGGCAGGCACTGTCGGAACTGTCTTCCAGAACCCCAGAAGCCAGTTCTTCTCGGTTGATACCGACGGAGAGATCGTCTTCGGTCCTGAGAATATCGGCCTTGAACCCAAAGAAATAAAGGCCAGGTTAAATGACGTCGTAGCAGAGATGGATCTTGACGAGTTGCTGGGAAGAAGTATTTTCGATCTGTCAGGCGGTCAGAAACAGAGGATCGCATGCGCTTCTGTAGCGGCACTCCTGCCGGATGTAATCCTTCTCGATGAACCGTCGTCTAATCTCGATTTCGACTCCATAGAACTTCTCCGCGGAATAATCCTGGAATGGAAGAGACAGGGCAAGACTATCGTCATCTCAGAGCACAGATTGTGGTATCTCAAGGACGCCGTAGACCGCGTCATCTATATGGAAAAAGGTAAGATGGCAAGAGAGTGGACAGGCGATGAGTTTAATTCTTTGAGCGAGGAAGAGGTTAAGTCTTATAAGTTAAGACCGGTCGTACTGGAAGAAGAACTCATCAGGGATATCCGCGGCGAGAGTGCGTCATCCTTTTGTGATGCCGGAGAAGCAATTGAACTTAAAGATTTTTACTTCAGTTATAATAAGCACCCTTACCTCATCTTCAAGAGACATTTCAAAGAATCAGACGGTGAATCGTTAAATCTTAATATTCCGTCATTAAGGATTCCGAAGGGTAAGATAATCGGTCTTGTCGGCCCGAACGGTACCGGCAAATCCACGTTCTTGAGGTGTCTTTGCGGTTTGGAGCGTGACTGCAGGGGTAAGATATCAGTTGGTGGGAAAACATTTAAGGGCAGAGATCGCCTTAAGATCTGTTATATGGTCATGCAGGATGTTAACCACCAGCTCTTTACGGATAGTGTTAAGTCCGAAGTAATGCTTTCCATGATTGATAAAGATGAGAAACGCTGTGACGAGATATTAGAGAACCTGGGGCTTCTGGAATATAAGGAGACGCATCCCATGGCTTTGTCAGGCGGGCAGAAGCAGCGTGTTGCGATAGCTTCTGCAATCGCTTCGGATGCTGAAATCCTGCTTTTCGACGAGCCGACATCAGGT
The DNA here is from genome assembly GCA_016292155.1 of Saccharofermentans sp. Taxonomy (GTDB): domain Bacteria; phylum Bacillota; class Clostridia; order Saccharofermentanales; family Saccharofermentanaceae; genus Saccharofermentans. Next base: position 3,908 of record JAEFBC010000105.1, read on the forward strand.
CTGGATTACTCGCATATGGAAAAGGTAGGCATGCTTCTTAAGGAATTAGCCTCTCAGGGGGCTTCGGTTATCGTGTCTACTCACGATCCCGAGCTTATCTCGGAGTGCTGTGACTATATTCTGGGTATAAACCGCGGTAGGGCTGTGTATCTAAAAGAGAATAAGAAGCTCTAAATGCCTGAATTTATTGATTTTGAGAATCAAAATCAGTTTTGGTTTACAAAAATTAGTTTATATTAACTTTTTGACCATAGATAACCCTCTGTGGTTCTTAATCCTTGTCAAAAACATAGATGTAATATTACAGTTAGCGTGAACTAACATATAGTCAGAAATACTAACGGAGAGTGTAAAAATGCATATTGAAACAAAAGACTTAAAGAAGTCTTATGGCGAAGGCGGCAGTTTTGCCCAGGTTCTGAAAGGTATTAATATCAAGGTCGAGAAGGGCGAGATGTGCGTTATCCAGGGCACTTCAGGTTCCGGTAAATCCACGCTTCTTAATTGTATCGGCGGTCTTGACAGCATTGATTCGGGTAATGTTTCCGTGGCTGGCACGCTTATTGAAGGACTTAAGGGCGAACGCCTCTCGGATTACAGGAGAGATAATCTCGGATTCATCTTCCAGTTCTATAATCTTGTTCCGAATCTTACCGTAAGAGAGAACATCCAGGTGTGCGAATATCTGTCAAAGGACCCTCTTAATGTTGATGAACTCTTAGATATTCTTGGTCTTACAGAACATCAGAAGAAGTTCCCCTCACAGCTGTCAGGCGGCCAGCAGCAAAGGTGCGCGATCGCAAGAGCACTTGTTAAGAATCCGAAGGTGCTTCTCTGTGACGAACCGACGGGCGCTTTGGATTCAAGGACATCAAGAGATATCCTGGTCCTTCTGGAGAAGATCAACAAGCAGTACGGCACGACTATGCTGATCGTAACCCACAACAACTCGATAAAGAACATGGTAGACCATGTTATCTATCTGAAAGATGGAGAGATATACAAGGATTACTATAACGAAGTGAAAACCCCGGCAGCGGAACTGGAGGATCTCTGATATGGGGTGGATATTATTTAAAAGAGCGGTAAGAGATCTTAAAGCCGGCTGGGCAAGATACATAGCCTTATCGCTACTGATCATTTTCTCTATCTTTATCGTAACAAGCCTCATGGGCGCTGCAGCTACGGTAATCGATTACACGGAGTTAAGAGACAGGGAACTTTGCAGGGAAGACGGCGAGTTCTCTGTTTTCGTGCCCTTGCGTGATGAGGAGCTCTCGAAAATCACGTCCAGAGGAGTCTCTATAGAGAAGATGTTCTATGCTGATTATCCTTTAAACGATCAGCAGATATTAAGAGTCTTCAGGGTAAGGGAGAATATCAACAAAATATCAATAATCGAAGGCGCGCTTCCTGCAAATGACGGGGAAGCCGTTATCGAGAGGCGATTCTCTGAAGTAAACGGGATCAATACCGGCGATAAAGTGATGATCGCTGATAAAGAGTTTACTGTATCAGGAATCGGTGCGGCACCGGATTACAATAACCTCCTTAAAAAGGTCTCTGATTCGGTCGTTGACAGTAAATCCTTCGGCCTTCTTTTCTTAACTCCGAAAGCATATGAGGATCTGTATTCCACAGGAAGTTCCTTGTCTTCTGAAGAATATTACTACGCTTATCTTCTAAACGGCGCCATGAGCGAGGAAGAACTTAAGAATACGCTGGAAGATATAGAATTTAATGTCGATGATATCGATGACGAATATTTCAAAGAGTATTGGAAAAGACTGACTAAGAAAAAGGACGATCTTCTTGATGGCATAAAAGAGCTGAAAGACGGTGCTGACGAACTGGCTGACGGAGCCGAAGATCTTGCTGACGGCACCGGAGAGCTCAAAGACGGTGTAAAAGAGCTTAAGGATGCAGTGCCAGATCTTAAGAAGGGCGTAAAAGATCTTGATGACGGTGCTGCTGAGATGGAAAAGGGCGTCAAGGCATATACCGACGGTGTAGGCAAAGTGGCAACCGGCGCCTCACAGGTATCTGACGGAGCTTCCAAGCTTGCGAAAGGCACCAAGGCTTTAAATGAAGGCGCAAAGCAATACGGAAGTGCCGTTGACCAGTATGCCCAGGGCGCTGCTGCCATGGCTAAGAGCGAAGATCCCTATGTGGCAGGCGTTGCGGCTGGTCTTGCAGGTCCTGCAAAAGACCTGGCTGACGGTTATTCCCAGATCAAGAGCGGCGTTGCAGGAGTCGATTCCGGAGCGAAGTCATTGAGCAGCGGTGCTAATTCTCTTTATAACGGTATCAAGAAGCTGAAAGAGAACAGCAACGCATTAAGAAGCGGTGCAACCGCTCTTCACAAAGGCACATCAGCACTTAAGAAGGGTGCGGATGAACTCTCTAAAGGTATTAATGAGCTTTACGATGGCTCAGATGAATTAAATAAGGGCGCAAAGGATCTTGCAAAGGGAGCAAGAGAACTTTCTGACGGAGTAAATGAGCTCTCGGATGAGGCGAATGAACTCGTAGATGATGTTTTCGACATCAAGACATCCAATCTGATGATGTTTATGAACCACGATGATAATCCGAGGATCGATACGGCAGCAGATGACGTGCAGATCAATTATTCCGCGAGCATTATCTTCGGAATACTGCTCGTAGTGCTTTTCGCATACGTAATATCAGTATTCATCGTTCATACGATCGATCAGGAAAGCTCGGTCATAGGCGCTCTTTATTCAATGGGAGTAAAGAGAAGAACGCTCACGTTAAGCTATGTCGCAGTACCGGTCATCGTGACTTTTGTCTCCGGCGTGATCGGCACATTGATAGCTGTTCTGACTCCTGCGGGAATAGAAGCACAGCTTGCTGATTCTTTGGGCTACTACTCGATGCCTAAGCTGGAAGTCGAGATAACACCTTTTATTCTTATTTATGGCCTTGTAGTACCTCCGGTAACCGCATTTATCGTAAATGTTCTTGTTATCCGCAAGAGGCTTAAGAAGACACCTCTGGCGCTTCTCCGCAATGAGAAGAAAGCCGTCCGCGGCAAGGAACTTAATATTAAAGGCCTGAAGTTCATTAACCTGTTCAGGATCAGACAGATGCTTCGTGAGATCCGCGCAGGACTTGCAGTCATCCTCGGTCTATTCATGAGCCTTCTTGTAGCCTTCATGTCGCTCAACACCTATGTGTACTGCGGAAAAGTCAAAGACTACTATGTAAGCCAGACTAAATACGAATACATGTACAACTACAAATACCCGACAGAGGAAGTGCCTGAAGGCGGATATGAGGCCATTGCACAAGGCTTTAAGAAAGAGATTTACGGTTATACATTCGATGTCACTCTTATGGGTATAACGAAGGATAATCCGTTCTTTGATACCGGAGATCTTCCGGATAATGACTCAGACATCGTATTAAGTTCTGCAGTGGCTATCAAATATAACCTTTCTGTAGGCGACGAGTTTACTCTCAAGGATACCAACGGAGGCAGATTATATGCTTTCAGGGTGTCGAATATATTCGATTATTCCGCGTCGATGATGGTGTTCATGGACATAGACAGAGCAAGGGATATGTTCGGCCTGGCTGACGATTACTACAATGTCGTTTTCTCAGATCACGCCCTTGATATCGACAGCGGAAGGCTTTATTCCACTGTCTCGAAAAGCGAGATCGAGAAATCCGCCGGCATCTATTCCGACATGATGGGACCTATGATCATAACCATGTCGACGGGCTCTGCAGTAATCTTTGTTGTCGTAATGTATCTCATGATAAAGATGATGATCGACAGATCGTCATTCAATATATCGCTCATGAAGATCTTTGGATTCAGGAGAAGAGAAGTCCGGAAGATGTATCTTGACGGCAATTTCTATATGGTCGCAATAGGCGCACTTATCGTAATACCGCTTTGTAAGATGATCATGGATTACGTCTATCCGAGATATCTCGTAAGCAATGTAGGCGTCGGTATAAGACCGGATTATCCGCCTGAGATGTATGTGGCGATCTTCGGAGTGATCATAGGACTTTACCTGA
>JAEFBC010000016.1 GCA_016292155.1 Saccharofermentans sp.
ACGATGAATGCCAAAGCGGCTGCGCATGTGATGACAAGTACGATGACGTAATTCATTCGTTCCATTGTCTTTGCAAAGCTCTCTCTGGAATCGTTCGTTGAAGACCAGGTCTTGATATCGTAGTTGTCAGTGAGGTACGAAGCGACCTTGTAAGAATCGGCGGAAGTCTTGGTCTCAGTCTTGAAGAGAACCGTCTCGGGAGTATAGGGCTTGCCGAAGGCTTCCTTGTAGGTCGCGGGTGTCATCATGACATAGTGGAAGGTGTAGTTCGTGAAGATAGAGCCGACTTTGAGATTTACTTCGTGCTCGTCGTCGCCGTAAAGGAGTGTTATATAATCGCCAGCCTTTACGTTGTTCTTCTCGGCGAGCTTGCCTGATACTGCGACTTCGCCGTCAGCAGGCCAAGGCAGTGCCTCACCTGTCTTAACGTCGGTAAGGCCGAAGATCAGTGAGGTGTTGGGGTCATTGGAGATGAACATCTCGAGGTCGCGGACGTAGCCGGAGCCGCTGTTCTTGGCGGTGTCATCTTTGACGATCACATATTCGCAGTTGACGCCGGCGCTCGCACTGTAAGAACTTGCAGCAGCTGCGGCGTCTTCGATCTCATACTGCCTGTACTTGTCGTCGAACATGACCTGGAGATCGTATTTCATGATGTCGTCGTACTGGATGTTTACGACGTTGCAGATCGAATCGTAGAGGCCGAATGCGGTAAGCAGCAGCGCGGTGCAGCCGGCGATGCCGACGATCATCATCCACATTCTCTTTTTGAAGCGGAAGACATTGCGCGCGGAGACTTTGTGGAGGAATTTCATACTGGTCCAGATAAAGCCGATGCGCTCAAGAAGAATGCGCTTGCCGGGCAGCGGCGCCTTAGGTCTTATGAGCTCAGCGGGCATGCCGGTCAGAGCAGACATTGCGGTTACGACAGATACGCCGACCGTGCAGAGGAGCGCGACGCCGAGTGACAGGATGAAGAGCGGAACGCTCGTTGCGAATTCGAGCGTTGTAAAACCGTACATCATCGCATAGACTTCCCAGATGACCGCCGGGAAGAGTTTGGTGCCGCCCATGAATCCGAGCACGCCTCCGAGCACGGAAGCAGAGCCCGCGTAGATCGCGTATTTCATTACGATCGCGGTGTCAGAGAAGCCCAGAGCCCTCATCGTGCCGATTATGCCACGTTCGTCGCTTACCATTCTGCTCATCGTTGTTGAGCATACGAGTGCGGCGATCGCGAAAAAGAATATCGGGAATACCGCAGCAATACCGTCAACGATCTTGGAGTCGTTGTCAAAGCAGACATATCCGGTGTTCTTGTCGCGTCCCAGTGTGTATGTGTCCGGCGGATCAATGGAATCGAGCAGCACGTAGCCGTAGACAAGCTCTGATCTGAATGTCGTGTCGGCTGCATAGGAGAATTCGGAATACCCTCTCCAGAGTTCGAAAACACCGTCGTGGTACTCTTTCCAGCCGTCATCGACTTTCTTCTGCGCGTCATCTAATTTCTTAACGCCGTCCTTATATTTCTTTAGGCCGTCGTTGTATTTCTTCAGGCCATCATCGTACTCTGACTTGCCTTTGTTGTACTGCTCAAGGCTCTTGTCGTACTTTGCTTTCTCGGTCTCATACTTGGCAAGGCTGTCGTTGTAGACGGATACCTGTGCATTGAGCTGTTCCTGCTGCTCATTTATCTGGGCTTCCTTGCCGTCAAAAGTTCCCTGGAGCTCCTCCAGATCTTTGAGCTTTTTCCTTGACTCATTGAGGGTTTTCTCAAGCCCGTTCTTCTTCTCTTTTTGGGCATTGATGAGCTCCTGAAGTCTCGCGATCTCGTCCGGATCGGTCTCGTTATTAAGGCTTTCCTGATAATTTGCGATCCCGGCTTCAATAGAGGCTATCTGTGATTCAAGAGCAGGGATCGCCTTCCTGAGTTCTGCTATTCCGTCTGCGGTCTGCTTTCTTGCAGTGGAAAGCTGCTCCCTCGCGTCATCTATGGCTTTCTGCGCGGTGTCTATCTGGGACTTGTAGCCGTCCAGTTCCTTCTTGCCCTTGTCGAGCTGGGATTTGCCGGCGTTGAGCAGGACCTTTGCGGATGTGAGTTCCTTGTTCGCATCCTTAAGTTTTTTGGAAGTGCTGTCCAAGGTCTTCTTGGCATCGGCAAGCTTTTTGCGGTTATCTTTTATCTCTTTCTGGGCGTCTTCTAGTTCCTTTTTGCCGTCGTCCAATTCCTTCTGACCGTCTTCGATCTCGTCCCACGCATCGCCGATCTCTTCGTTGAATTCGTCAAAGCCATCGTAGAGCTTCTGGTATTCATCCTTAAGGAGCCTCTCGAAACGCTTATCTATTACATCTTCTACGATGTCGCCGTACTGGTCCTCAGCGGTCTTTGCCCAGTCCTTATACTCATCAGAGTAGATATAAAGGCCTGTGTTTGCGTAAAGGTAAGCTTCAGTGAAATACTCTGAATCGAATGCTCCGGGGAGCGCGCAGACATAATATGAGATAGTGCCGGAGCCCTCATCGGACGTGCCACGCTGGAAGTTCATGTATACGGGCGTTCTTGCGGTTCCGACGACCGTGTATTCTTTATACCTGAACATCTCTTTCGCGCTCCCGCTCGTCTCGTCTGCAATGACGAGCTTATCGCCGATGCGCGCAGGCGATGCCTTGTAGCCGTCGATGACGATCTCGTCAGGCTTCTCGGGCATACGGCCGCTCTCGAGCTTTAACTTGTTTACATTGTTGGTAATGGATAAGAAACGGACGGTGTCGGCGCTCTCTGTCTCACCCAGGAATGCCGCGCAGTCAGCCGTGTAAGAGCCTTCAACGACGCAAGTTGTGCGCTTTGCGATCTCATCGATGTCTGCCTGCTCAAATCCTATGGTCGACAAGAACTTGAAGTCGAACATTGAATACTCTTTGGCATAAACATCAGCCGTCCTGACAAATGACGGTGTGGTTACCTTGAGGCCAGCGAAAAATCCCACACCCAACGCGATTATCGCGAAGATCGCAAGGAACCTCGGCAGTGTCATTCTTATCGATCTTAGGATCGTTTTAGCGTAAGGCTTCATTACCATTCGATCTTTTCTACGTTTACAGGGTTCTCGTTAATGATGTTGCTCGTGA
>JAEFBC010000106.1 GCA_016292155.1 Saccharofermentans sp.
CCAAATGATATTCCCATAATGCAATTGTCAAACTCATAAATAGCTTGCCCACACAAATCGTCACTCTCAAGAAGAGTTAAGTTTGAGTTATGAGCTGAACAAAATCTTTCAACAAGTTCTTTTATGTTAGCGTATGTGTATTCCATATTATCCCCAAGTTAATTTTCCCTTTTACAGATCATGACATCCTTTGGATCAGACCAATTAAAGCATTCAAGTAAAACTTGCTTCATTTCATCGGCATCGTTTATTGCAATTGTTTCACTTACCGGTTCATCTTCCCTGGCCAGTATCAAATAAAAGCACGGCAAATCAGCAAGTTTACACAAAAAGCCAAATAGTGGATTGTTATTCAGCTGATTGCCATCACGGTTGACCGCAAACTCCAGTTCGATTAATAAATCCTTTTTCAGATACAAATACAGAAAAACATCCAGATCAAGAAAGCCGACGATTCTATTGTAGTATTCATGATCCTCAATCTCATAAAACTCGATATTCGAAGAAGTCACATATTTATCTTGCGGATGCATTACACCACCCCACTCGTGCTGCACCTGCATTAAGCCCAACTGCTCAATACATTGCCTCGGTAAAATAATGTCCAGTGTATAATCCATAGTTATTCAAATCATCCTTATAGAACAAATATTGTTCACTCCCCACATAACAAATGCGAATATTAGATTCATGGCAAATATGTTATATTTCTCCGTTGAGTATTCTACACATAGTGATATCGAACGTACAATATCTCTTGCGCACAAAACAAGTTCTCAAAGCCTTGCAGATTGCATAACCGGTAAAGAAATATCTGAAACTGGAATAGTATTGGGCGTAACAATCAGATTTTGCTGTAACTAGTCACATCAAAATCGTAGACTTTCATGAGCATCTCGGGCTTCATTGCTTCGTTGATGCCGCCATCGAAAACTATCTTGCCATCCTTAAGCATAACAGCCCTTGCGCAGCATCTCTTAGCCTGCTCCAGGTCATGGAAAACAGCTACAAGTGTGTTATCTATATCACCGGTCTTTCCTGCTGCCCAGGTGTTCAGCTTATCGCAGAGTTCAGCCCTGTATTTGATATCAAGATTGTTGCCCGGTTCATCTAAGAAAAGGAACGGTGACCTTTGCGCGAAAGTTCTTGCGAGAAGGACTCTTTGGAGCTGGCCGCCTGAGAGCTCATCTAAGTGCCTGTCTTTAAGATCAAGAACATCGCAGTCTTCCATGCATTTATTCGCGAACTGCACGGCCTTTGCATCGGTGCCGAAGAATGAATTTTCTGCTGATGCATATGTGCCTAAGAGCACAGTCTCATTTACAGTGTAAGGGAAATAGATGTCACTCGTCTGAGGCATCAGTGCGATCAGTTTTGCGACTTCTTTGCGCTTCATGGATGAGACTTCTTTGCCGTCGATCAGAACATTTCCAGCATAAGAAATTATTCCTGACAGCGCTCTTAAGAGTGTCGTTTTACCGGAGCCGTTGGCGCCGCCGATGAAGACTTTCTCGCCCGGCCTTATCGTAAGATCGATACCCTTTAAGACTTCTGTTTTGCCGTATGAGACTCTGAGATCCTTAACCTTGATTTCCATCAGCGTTTCCTCCTTGAAGCGAAGAAAACATAGGCAAAGAACGGAGCACCGATGAGGGCCGTTACTGCACCTACAGGGATCTCGCGGGGCGATAACAGAGTCCTTGATATGAGATCGCACAAAGCCATGAATGCACCGCCGTAGATGAATGACATCGGCAGCACGAGCTTGTGTGAAGGTCCGAAGATCTTACGAACTACGTGAGGTGCAGCAAGATCAACAAAGCCGATGACACCTGTAAAGGCTACAGATACGCCTGTCAGGAGTGCGCACACGAGTATAGCAGCGATCTTGGTCTTTTTCGAATCCACGCCCATAGCCTGCGCCTGAAGGTCGCCGAAGCTCATGATGTCCAGTTTTCGGGACATCAGCATAAGACAGATAAGGCCGACTATACATACCGGCAGCATGATAGCGCAGTGGGTCCAGCTCCTTGCGGAGAAAGAACCCATCATCCAGAGGTGGAGCTGCTTGGAATTGTCCGAATAGAGCGAGGATAGGAAGTTCATTATGCCGTTTACGAACAGCGACAGGATCATACCTATCAGGACGACTGTCGTGTTAGATACGCTCCTGTCGATCGCGGATGCCAGCATAAGTGCGCCTACAACTGTTATGAGTCCGAAGACGAAGCCTGCGAAAGGAAGCATGAATCCTGCAAGAACAGGAATAGATATCTCAAGGATAATGACGAGCGCCGCACCGAGAGATGCGCCGGATGAGACGCCCAAAGTGTAAGAAGATGCCAGAGGATTCTGCAGCAGTGCCTGCATGCACGCGCCGCTTATGGAGAGCGCGCCTCCGACCATGAAAGCCATTATCGCTCTGGGCATTCTTATGGTCCAGAAAATCGAATCCATCATGGGCTCAATGCCGGCTGGAGTTCCCTTGCCCGTGATGTGGCCTCCGATTATGCCGAAGAGGTCTTTGAGCGAGATGTATACGCTTCCCTGCCTGATCGCGAGAAGCAATATAAAAAGGCACAGGACTGCTGATACTGCTATCTTTAGTCCTGTGCCCTTCTTAGTCATAATAACCGCTCGAAAAGATTATCCGAGAACCTTTGAAAGGAACTCATTTGCGAGATCATCGAAAGACTTTGTGAAGTCGTTGAACTTATCAGAATAGATAATCTTAGCCCACTCGAGTGTTGCTTCTGCAACGTGCTGGTTAGGACGTGAGCAGAGGTCCTCATTTACTGCATAAACAGCGCCGTTCTTGATGGCATTTACATTCTCCCAGCCCTTAAGAGCCTTAACCTGGTCTGCAGCATCGGGCATCCAGTTGCAGTCCATAAGGATTACGTCAGGATTAGCTGCGATTGCTTCCTCGATGGAGACGGAAAGCCATCCTTCTTTGTCGCCGAATACATTCTTAGCGCCGATAGCTTCGAGCATATCATTCATGTATGTGCCCTTGCCGAATGTGTAGATAGTAGGATACTCGGCGGAAGGAACGTTCATCATTACGAGAACTGTCTTCTGCTGGTCAGCGGGGATATTCTTGCCGATCTCTTCAATGCCTGCCATGAAAGCTGTAAAGCCCTTGGAATATGCGAGAGCTTCAGCACCCTTACCTACGCATGCACCGATAAACTCAAGATCTTCGCAGATGCCTTCAATAGAAGAAGGTGAAGGGATATCAGCTACGCAGATGCCGCTGTCAACAAGAGACTGGAAAGGTGATGTGCCGCCTACAGAACTCATACCTGATGTGAATACGATATCAGGAGCAAGCGCTGCAATAGCCTCATTGTCAGGGTTCATCATGTCGAACTGCGGAATATCTGCCTTGAGTTTGTCAGCATAGGTAGCAGAGTTTGTATCGATTCCGATGATCTTATCTGCAAGTCCTAGATCGATAAGGAACTGTGTTGTGGAAGGCGCTACGGATACGATCTTCTCTACCTTCTCCGGAACCTTGATGTCGTTGCCTGCACGGTCCTTTGTGGGAACCGCGATATTAAGATCATTTACGATCTCCTTGCCTTCGGAAATGAGCGACTCGATCTCAGACGGAACTGTTACAGAAGGAACGGTAACATTTGTGTTGTTGCAGCCTGTTGCAAGAGCCAGTGTGGCTGCAGCTGCAAGAATTATTGAAAGAATCTTTTTCATTCTTAAAACCTCCTAAAAAACAAAGCAAAAACGCTGTTGTCTTCTTATTCGACTAAATTATAATATTCAACCCACTTTTGAGGTATACTTATGGGCAACTGTTCTATATCTAAAATCTATGTACAAACAAGGAAAATTCTTATGAAGATTAACAAAATACTTGCAGACAAGACACCTACGATCTCTTTTGAGGTTTTCCCTCCGAAGGCTGAGACAGGCCTTAACGACGTTAAGACCGCAGCAGGCGCCATTGCCGCTCTGGGCCCCTCCTTCATGTCCGTAACATACGGCGCTGCAGGCTCCACATCCAAGCTCACGGTCGAAGTCGCATCCGACATCAAGAATCTTCACGGCGTTTCCGTAATGCCCCACCTTACCTGCGTCGCTTCCACCAAAGAGCACGTAGCCAACATGATCCGCCAAATTCGCGAAAACAATATCGACAACGTCATGGCACTCCGCGGTGACCTTCCCAAGGACGGCATCGTATGTCACGATTTCGAGCACGCTTCAGACCTCGTAAGAGAGATCAGGTCATTAGATCCCGACATCTGCATCGGCGGCGCGTGCTACCCTGAAGGCCATATCGAGTGCGCACATAAGTCTGACGACATCCATTTCCTCAAGGAGAAGGTAGATGCAGGCTGTGATTTCCTTACGACACAGATGTTTTTCGACAACAACATCTTCTATAACTTCCTCTACAGGGTTAAGGACGTCGGCATCAATGTGCCGATCGTTCCGGGCATCATGCCTATCACGACTGCAAAGCAGCTCTCA
>JAEFBC010000107.1 GCA_016292155.1 Saccharofermentans sp.
GTGACGGTAAGATCTTCGTATACAACGTAGGCAAGGTCGTTAAGATCCGTACCGGTGAAGAAAACTACGCTGCATTGCAGGACGTAGAGTAACAAGCAAGAATTTTGATTCTCATATTCAACCCAACTTGAGTTTCCCCGGGGTTATGCTCCGGGGAATACTTTTGGGAAAAGGGGATAACCATGATCACATTAAACGATTATTTATATTCAGGCGATACTGTGCTGAAGATACTTCTCCGGTATTCTTCAGACTTAAGGATCGAAGCCATAGGAACCCGTAATTCCGTGGATCTGGCACACAGCAATTTCCTTATACAGATCATTGAACTTCTTGAGCACACGGACTTTCTTACCTCACAGTCCCAGAGGATCAAGGAATTCTACCTTTACATGACGCAGGCATACCCGTTTCTGGCCTTTACGTTCAAGGGCAGGATCAAGTCATTGATCCGCGCCGAAGAGAAGTTCAACGGATATATCCTGGAATACATTTACAATTACTATAAAGAGCATGGCACTTACCCCTCTGAAGCCCAGATAAAGAATAATCTCAACTGTTTCAGGGATCTTATCGCCTACAGGATCGTTATCTCGCTCCCGTTGTGCCATGTCAGAAAAGAAGAGGACCTTGAGGCACAAGAGATAAAGATCCTTTACGAGATAGCAAATTCACTTCCTGGATTCCTTGAGGTAAGGGGCTTTACGCCTGAGCTTTCCGGGTATCCTGATGAATACAATTCGCCTGTCTTAGACGAGAGTGTCCGTTCTTATTACAGGGATTATGTTTATACTCCGCGCCTTTCCGGCTACAGATCGATGCATATAACTCTTTACGATAACCAGGCAAGGTGCTTTACCGAGATGCAGCTCAGGACAAAGGACATGGACGATTATGCTGAGATCGGTGAGGCCAATCATTTCGGATATGAGAAGAGCCAGGAGGAGAACCGCAGCAAGAGGGACATTATCCCTGAAGGGGAGTGCCGGATCTTCGATGAGGCGTACGAACGGCTGATAAAACTTCAGAAATTGGATCTTTCCAAAGTTAACGTGAATATGTTTAAGGCATATAACAACCAGCTGATAAATGACGGCTGCGGCCTTTTCAGAGGCAGGCAGATCCTTCCTTTCGAGCATCTGTCCAGATTCCAGAACGACGAAATCTGATAATTACCTGAAATTTGACGTAAAAGGTTCATTCTTATTAATTATTATTAATGATGACATATCATACGTTTAGGCGTAAAATGTCTGTATTCGAAAAAAGGGGCAGGCGACAGATCTTATGTTAATGGCACTAATTATGGCCGGTTCTTGGCTTTCAGAGTTCTTTGCAGCCTTTGCAGAGAAGTTTGCCGAGCGCTTCAGCTCGAATAAGGATATCGGAGCTGAGATCAGCGAAGCCATTATGCAGGTACAGATGTACTTTAATGTCGGCGACTATAAGCTCCTTATTACAGACGCGATCATCGTAACATGGGTAGCTGTCATTGCTATCCTTATCGTAGTCGGTATCCTTGCAGGCAAGCCTTCGAAGGACTTGAAGCTCACCAAGGGTCAGGCTCTGCTCGTATCCCTTACGGAACTTGTCATTAAAACAGCCATGAGCTTCGGCATGAACCGCAAGCAGGCTGAGGAAGTCACACCCATGATAATGACATTCGGCATTGTCATCACCGCGTGCAACTCCATTTCTTATCTGCATCTTCCGCCGCCGGCAAAGAATATCGCTTTTGCCATAGGCTGCGCTCTTACGGCTATCATCTACGTAATCGTCATGACCTTCAAGTTCGTTGGAGCAAAGGGCTTCTGGGTAACGCTTACGACACCGATCCCCATCATGATCCCTTTTAAGCTTCTGGATTATGTAGTAAAGCCCTTATCACTTTCACTCCGTCTCTTCGGTAACGTTTTCGCAGCTTTCATATTCATGGAATTCCTCTCGATCTCAGTACCTTTGATCCTGCCCGGTGTTGCAGGCCTCTGGTTCGATATCATCGACGGAATCATCCAGGCAGTCGTATTCTCTTACCTCACGATGTCTTACATCGGCGAGAATGTAGAGACTGTAAATGAATATAACGAGCATCCCGAAGAGCACCAGAAAAAGAAGAAAACCAAGAAGTCAAAGGCCGTAGCGGCTTGACGATATAAAGACTGATTATATTTTAGGAGGAAAATATATGAACGGATTAATTATTGCAGCTTTACCTATCATCGCTGCACTGGAGACAAGAGGAATCGCAGCAATCGCAGCAGCAGTTGCTATTTCCTGCGGTGCTTTCGCTTCAACATTTGCAATGGGCAAGGCAGCCAGCACAGCTCTTGAAGCAGGTGCAAGACAGCCTGAGGTCATCTCAAAGCTCCAGACAATGCTTCTCCTTTCCATCGTCTTCATCGAGTCAATCGGTATCTATTCACTCGTTGTCGCATTCCTTTTGATCTTCACAGTCCAGTAAAAAGGGAAGACTACCTAGTTTAAGGGAGCAAACAGTATGTCATATTTACCGATGCTGCTATTGGAGGCAGAAGAGTCCAATCTCTTTTCGCCCGATCAGTTTGCAGGATATGCCGTAACAGCTGTAATTACGATCTTCAACATCTTGCTTGTATTCATCGTTTTCAGACTGTTCGCGTACAAGAAAATATTAAAGCTCATCCACGACCGTCAGCAGGCGCTTGACGCCGAGCTTGACGCGGCAAAAAAGGCCAAGGAAGAAGCCCAGGCTATCGTTGATTCGTCCAAGGAGACGATTGAAGAAGCAAAGCGCAAGGGCTCCGAGATAATGGAAGAAGCCAAAGCCAATGCCGACAAGCAGAGCAAACAGGTCATCGATCAGGCAAATAACGAAGCTCAGCAGATCATTGAAAGAGCCGAGGAAGATGCCGCAAGAATGAAGCGCAACGCTTTCGAGACCATGAAGGATGACATTGCAGATCTTTCCGTTCAGATCGCAGGTCACATCATTGCAGATGCAGTATCCAAGGATGAACTTAGAAAATCCGCTGCAAAGCACACAGAGGAGATCCTCGATAAAGAGGTAGCAAAGAGTGAGTAATCCTACTTCTGACAATAAAGAAACAAAGAGCAGAGCAAAAGGTCCGTCCTTAAGGATCGAGACTGCCGGTGATATCCCTGAGGAAAGACTTGCCCAGGTCGCGGCTAAGTTTGCCGAAGTAAATGAGATCGAGGAATACCGTCTCATAATCGAGCAGCGTGACGATCTCATCGGCGGCTTTATCGTGTACTTCCAGGGAAGCCGTTACGACTATTCCATCAAGGGACAGCTCAGCCGTATCGGTTCATTCATGAAGCAGACAAGATCTTTTGAAGCACCTGTTGACGGTGACTTTGCTAAGGCTGCTTTTACAAAAGAGGAATTCCCTTCTACAAAGATCAAGGAAGACCTTGAAGATGCACTCGACAGATTCCCTGAATCCCATAAGATCAGTATCGATAATATCGAGATCCGTACTCTTTCTGATGAGGATCTTAATAAGCGTATAGAAGACGCATTCCTTTTCCAGGAGCACAGGGACGAGGTAGGTAAGGTTGCTTCGATCTCTGACGGCGTAGCTTCCGTTACAGGTCTTAAGAACTGCATGCTCAACGAGCTCATCTATTTCGCATCCGGTGCCACGGGCATTGCAATGAACCTTGAGAAGACAAAGGTCGGCGTAGTACTCCTTACAGGCGAAGATACTGTAGTCGAGAGCATGAGCTGCAAGCGTACCATGACCA
>JAEFBC010000108.1 GCA_016292155.1 Saccharofermentans sp.
CGTCAATGTTATAAAGGATCGTCTTAACGAATGCGTCAGGTCCGCAGTTAAGGTAACCGCAGAGCTCTTCAATAGTCTTTACGTCAGGAGTATGGATCTTCTCGATCTCGAGTTCAGCTGCCGTATCAGCTGCGCCTCTTGTCCAGCCTGCCTTCTCTTCGTTAGCTGCATAGCCGCACTCATCGCAGAAGCAGATAGCATCTTCGCCGACTTCGCTCTTGACCATGAACTCCTGTGAACCGGAACCGCCCATTGCGCCTGAGTCAGCGTCAACGATCGTGTAATCAAGTCCGAGCCTGTCGAAAATAGCTCTGTAAGCGTCATACATCTTGTTGTAAGAGATATCGAGGCCTGCCTCGTCAACGTCAAAGGAATAAGCATCCTTCATGACGAACTCACGTGCTCTGATAACGCCGAATCTCGGGCGTTTCTCATCTCTGTACTTGTGCTGGATCTGATAAAGAGTTACAGGGAGCTGCTTGTAAGATCTGATCGAATCCCTTACAGCCTCTGTGAAAGGCTCCTCGTGCGTCGGGCCTAAGCAGAAAGATCTGCCGCCTCTGTCAGTAAGTCTGAACATCTCAGGGCCGAACTTCTCCCATCTGCCTGAACCCTGATAAGCCTCAGCAGGAAGAAGCGCCGGCATGATGAGCTCCTGTGCTCCTGCCTTGTCCATCTCTTCCCTGATGACTGCCTCAACCTTTCTGTAGGTGCGGTAGCCCATAGGCATGAAGGAATAAACGCCGGATGCCATCTTGCGGATAAGGCCCGCTCTAAGCATCAATCTGTGTGAAGGAATCTCTGCATCTGCAGGTATTTCTCTCTGTGTAGCCAAAAAAAGTTCGGAAACTCTCATACTCTGCTCCCTATATTATTAATAATATTACGGGTGTAAGTATATACGAGAGGGGTGCTTTTTGCAATTTCCTTCGGGTAAATGTCCTTTTTGGTTTGTAATTGGCCGCGGGAGGCAAATTGGGCGGCGGCGCCGGGAGTTCTGCCGTTCAAAACGGCTGTTTTAGGGCAAGATGAACGGCAAATTGGGCGGCGGCGCCGAGAGTTTAGCCCGAAGTTTGGGCTAAAAAGCCCTGAATTCCAGGCGGAAATTCAGGCGGCGCCGAGAGTTTAGCCCGAAGTTTGGGCTAAAAAGGCCTGAATTCCAGGCGGAACTTCAGGCGGCGCCGAGAGTTTAGCCCGAAGTTTGGGCTAAAAAGCCCTGAATTCCAGGCGGAACTTCAGGCGGCGCCGAGAGTTTAGCCCGAAGTTTGGGCAAAAAAGCCCTGAATTCCAGGCGGAACTTCAGGCGGTGCCGAGAGTTTAGCCCGAAGTTTGGGCAAAAAAGCCCTGAATTCCAGGCGGAACTTCAGGCGGCGCCGAGAGTTTAGCCTGGTTTTTCGAGGGCATGATACTGAACGTTTGAGGCAAGATACTGAACGTTCGAGGGCCTGATACTGAACACAAAAAATAAAGCTGTCTCAGATCAGAGACAGCTCGAAAAGGCTTATAAATCAAGTATTCCGATGAGGAAGATAACGTCGAGGATGCCGCATGCAATAAGGATCAGAGCACATATCAGGAGGGTCTTCGTACGCTTCTTTTCGACATCGTGCTCGGTCGTACCGTAGCTTGCTTTTCTAGCCGGTTTGCGGACACGTCCATACGACATTTGCTTTTCCCCCCTCGATTGTTCTCCCCTTGCAGGTGTCTAGATTATAGTCGCTTCAAATATGTCTTGCTTTGCATAGTTGTGACAATCAATTGACAATTTTCGAAAAACGCTTTACTCAAAATCACTTTTGCGGTAAAGGCGTTTTAGGGGATTATGCGAAAATATCCCTCAAAAATGCCCATTTTTTGCCTCGGGATGACCAACTTTATCGATATGATATAATAATGTTGTAATTATGCCCTCATGTAATGGTGGCAAAACAAGGAGAATCTTAAGTTTTGAAGCTGGTAGGTATAAAGGAATTCTATAACATTACACGTGCCAAGATGGTCTCGGCCGTTAACTGCTGCATAGTTGTATCACTCTGTGCAACGGCTACTTTTGCTGTGGATTCCGCGATCGACTACACCACAGTCCAGGCTCAGCCCATTGAGACTGAAGTAACGATCACTATCGTTTCCTATCCTGAAGGCTACGATCCGGAGAGCAGCTCCTCTTCAGAGCCTGCGGTTACGTCAGAGACACCTTCAGAGCCTGCTGACACATCAGCAACTACTTCCACAGAAGCTTCCACATCCGAAGGATCCACCGAGAGTTCCGAACCAACAACCTCTTCTTCAGGAACTTCTGAGTCCGCAACGGAATCAACGGCAGCTTCTACAACCAAGGAAACGACAAAAGAGACTACTAAGGCAACGACTAAGGAAACCACTAAAGCAACAACTAAAGAGACTACTAAGGAAACAAAGCAGGAGATCACAGAGTCCGAGCTTTATATAACTGTATATGCAACAACTACCGTTAACGTCAGAAAGGGTCCGGGCACTGATTATGCCAAGGTCAAGAACGTATTCCAGGGTGATGCCATTGACGTTGTAGCCGTAACATCCAACGGCTGGTACAAGACATATAACGGCAACTACGTAAAGAAGTCTCTTACAAGCGAATCCAAGCCCAAGAACACAAATACACCTACGCCTAAGCCTAAGCCGAAGGCTACAAATACATCCGCACCCAAGCCGAAGGCTACAAATACAACTAAGCCTAAGGCTACAGCCACAGCGGCACCTAAGCCATCCGGCGAGTCCGTAAAGTGCAAGATCACATTCTATGGACCGCAGAAACTCAAGGACGGCACCTACAGCAAGAGCACCGCTTCCGGCACGACCTGCACAGAAGGCCGTACTGTTGCTGCAGACTGGTCCATCTTCCCTAAGGGAACAAAGATCTACATCGAGAACGATCCTCTGGGCGGCGACGGATATTACACAGTCGAAGACAAGGGCGGCGCTGTAAAGGGCTACATTATCGACATCTACGCAGAAGACGGCGAGTCAGGCAACCACAAGACCTGCTACCGCAACGTTTCCGTGGTAAAAAAGTAAAGCTATCTCCAAATACTTTTCGCGAACTTAGGCGGAAAGTATTTGCATTTTTATGAAGGAAGAATTATGAGCAGCAATTCGAAAAGACACAGCTACAAAGACCCCAAGTACAAGAACACGAACCCGGTAAAGATCATTCCGTTAGGCGGCATCGGAGAGATCGGCAAGAACATGACCGCCTTCGAATACAACAACGACATCATAATCGTCGACTGCGGCATGAGCTTCCCTGAAGAGAACATGCCCGGCGTCGACTGCGTCATCCCTGATTTCACATATATCAGAAGAAATCACGAGAAGCTCAAGGGCATCATCATCACCCACGGCCACGAGGACCACATCGGCGCACTGCCCTATTTCTTAAGGGAGTTCAAGTGCCCTGTTTTCGGCGGCACGATGGCGATCGAGCTCATCAAGTTAAAGCTCCAGGACAAGAACGTTCCGATGGAAGGCATCAAGCTCTCGACATGCAAGAACGGCGACATCATCCGCTTCGGCAATTCGTTCTCCGTTGAATTCATCAGAGTTAACCACTCCATCGCAGACTCCTACGCGCTCTGCATCAACACGCCCGCCGGCCGCATCGTTCATTCGGGCGACTTCAAGATCGATTACACGCCTATCAACGGCAAGACAATAAACCTTCAGCGCCTTGGCGAGCTCGGCAAGGAAGGCGTTCTCATGTTCATGTGCGAGTCCACGAACGTTGAGATCGACGGCTTCTCCCCTTCCGAAAAGCACGTCGGCGAGGCATTCTCCTCCTTATTCCGTAAGGCTGAAGGCCGCATTATCGTTGCAACCTTCTCATCGCATGTCCACCGCATGCAGCAGATCATCACCGCAGCCGAGAAATACGGCCGCCACGTCTGCCTCTCCGGCCGTTCGATGGTCCAGGTCTTCAACATCGCAAATCAGCTGGGCTACATCGACATCAAGCCCGACACGCTGATCGACATCGACGCTATAGACAACTATCCCGACAACAAGATCGTTGTCCTCACGACCGGCTCCCAGGCTGAGCCGATGAGCGCCCTCACACGTATGGCTTATTCTTCGCACCGTTCCGTCGACATCACAAAAGGCGACACGGTCATCATCTCCGCTGACCCTATCCCGGGCAACGAGAAGCCTATCTACAGAGTCATCAACGAGCTCTACAAGAAAGGCGCGCACGTCATCTACCAGTCTCTGGCAGACGTCCACGTCTCCGGCCACGCTTACCGCGATGAGCTCATGATGCTCCACACTCTGCTCAAGCCGAAGTTCTTCATCCCCGTCCACGGCGAATACCGCATGCTCTGCCTCCACAAGGAAATGGCCGAGAGCCTCGGCATGAATGAAGAAAACATCTGCATCCTCGAGAACGGCGCAGTATTAGAGCTCACCGAAGACTCCGCAAAGATCGCAGACCACGTTCCCGCAGCTCCTGTCCTCATCGACGGCACCGGCACGGTCGACGCTGACGACAGAGTGCTTTCCGACAGAATCCATTTGAGTGAGGACGGATGCCTTGCGATCGCGATCACGGTCGACGAAGAGACCGGCGACCTCGCCTGTTCCCCTGCCGTCAATTCCATCGGATGTTTCGACGAAGACGAGAACCAGGATGTCCTCTACGAGCTCATCTCCGACAAAGTCGACGACCTTTTAAAGCAGGCCAGCAACAAGGCCGGCAGCGTCGAGGCCTTCCTCCAGAAGCGCAACTTCAGGGAGCAGATCAAGAACTTTGTCTACTCCAAATCCGGCCGCCGCCCGATGATAATCTTCAACATCAGCTATGTCGGCGGATATTCAGATGATGAGTATTACGGGGATAAATAAATTATTCTGGTTGCAATTTTGCCCCTGACGCCCGTGTTTACGCACCCTCAGGGGCATTATTTTCTCCTCAGGGGCAAACCTACCGACAAAAATGGGAAAATCCTGGAAATTGTCTGTAGGTGAAGCATTTCGAAGCCCTAAACAAGGGCAAACCTACCGACAAAAATGCAGAAATCCTGGAAATTGTCTGTAGGTGAAGCATTTCGAAGCTCCCAATAATGAAGAGCCTACCGACAAAAATGGGAAAATCTTGAAAATTGTCTGCAAGGTTAAGCATTTCGAAGCTCCCAATAGTGAAGAACCTACCGACAAAAATGCAAAAAAACTGAAAATTGTCTGTAGGTGAAGCGTTTCGAAGCCTAAATAATAAAAAAACTACCGACAAAAATCGGCAGGCTAAGCATTTACAGTTATATTCAGATCAGTTCCTGATTACATCCACAACATCCTTGACGCGGAGGATCCTGTCACAGGTCCTGTCGAGCTGCTCTCTGCCAGACACGTTGATCGTAACGAATATGCGGGCTTCAGGGCCATCTACTACGGTGTTGAGCTTGACGATATTTATCTTTTCTTCAGAGATCTTATCAAGAACGTCGATGAGAAGGCCGTTTCTGTCCATGGCAACGACAACGAGCTGCACGTCGTAGCTCGAGAACTTCGCCTTGGAGAGCCACCTTACGGCAACAAGACGCTGGTACTTCTCTTCGTCCTTCTGCGAATTGCCGCGGTTCTTGATTATGTTCAGAATGTTCTTGCAGTTGACCTTGTGGATGCCGACGCCCTTTTCCTGGGTAACGTAACCGATGATCTCGTCACCATAGACAGGGTGGCAGCACTTGGAGATGTGTGTTGCGATCGACTCAAGACCGTTGACGACAACGGCGTCATTGCTCTGTGCGCGTCTTGCGGCGTCAGTGCGTGCGCCTCTGGAAGGCTTGGCAGCAGCTGCTGCAGCGAGAGCTTCGTTGCCCTTGGGCATTCCGGGAGCGACAGTCTGGTGAGGATCAGCAGTATTAAGTGCGTTGATCTTAGCGACATCGTAATCGAGGACCTGCTTGGAGGTCTCGGGAGCCTTTGTTTTCGAGCTCTTGGAATTACGGGTCTGGTCAGCCTTGCCGAGTTCGATAGGAAGCTCGTTCGGGCTGTAGGCGACGTTTCCGTCAGCCGTTACGCGGTAGCCTAAAGCGCGGCGCTCTTCTTCACTGATATTGCGGATGTAGTCGTCACGCAGACGCGAGAAAACCTTGCTGACGCTGATGGAGCCGTAGCCCAGAGCAGCGAACATGTCATCGAGATTCTGGAAGTTGTTGCGCTTCAAGATGATCTCAATGGACTTGTGCATGAGGAGCTTCGCGGGATCGAAGCCGTTACGGGTGATCTCGTTCGTTAAGAGCTCGCGGCCTGTCGTGATGTTGTCGGCACGGGCCTCGCGCTTGAACCAGGAATTGATCTTGGACTTTGCGTTTGCGGTGCGTGCGATAGATACCCAGTCGCGTGAAGGGCCCTTGACGAGCTTGGACGAGGACTGGATCTCAACGATATCGCTGTTCTTAAGTTCATAGGACAGCGGAACGATACGGCCGTTTACTTTGGCGCCGTGCATGTGGTTGCCGATGCCGGAGTGGATCGCGTATGCGAAGTCGATCGGGCATGAGCCCTTTGGAAGCTTGATTACTTCGTGCTTGGGCGTGTATACGAAAATCTCGTCCGGAGCGATATTCATCTTGAAGGATTCAAGGAACTCGCCGGAGTCCGTAAGCTCGTTCTGCGAGTCGATGATCTGCCTCATCTCGTTGATCTTCGTGTCATATCTGTCAGCCTTGAATTCCTGTGAATTGCCGGCTTCCTTGTAATGCCAGTGCGCAGCGATACCGAACTCCGCGATCTGGTGCATCGCAAAAGTCCTTATCTGCACTTCGAAAGGCGTGCCCGTATGGCTTACGACAGTCGTATGGATAGACTGGTATTTGTTCTCCTTGGGCATCGCGATATAGTCCTTAAAGCGGCCCGGAACGTGCTGGTACATCTCGTGGATGATGCCAAGCACCTGATAGCACTCGATGACTTCGTCAACAATGATCCTGCACGCGAAAAGGTCGTAGATCTCATCGATCGTCTTGCCCTTCTCGTGCATCTTCTTGTAGATGCTGTAAAAGTGCTTCGGGCGGCCTTCAATATCGTAATGAACGATGCCGTTCTCTTCGAGTTTTGCGCGGATCTCGGAGACAACATCCTCCATGAAGTTTTCTCTCTGGGTGCGGTTGCCGTTAACGAGTTTTACGAGCTCATAGTAATCGTCGGGATGGAGATATCTTAAGCAGAGGTCTTCAAGTTCCCACTTGATCTTATAGATACCGAACCTGCCTGCGAAAGGAACGTAGATATCCAAAGTCTCCTGAGCCTTTTCGATCTGCTTCTCAGGGCTCATGGACTTCAAAGTCCTCATATTGTGCAGACGGTCAGCAAGCTTGATGAAGATGACTCTGATATCGTCTGTCAGCGCGATGAACATCTTACGGACGTTCGACGCCTGGATGTCCTGCTTGGAGTTATAGATAACGTTGTCGAGGCTTAAATTGAGCTTTGTAACGCCGTCAACGAGGCTGCATACGACAGGCCCGAACTTCTCCGTGACCATGGCGTCGTCAACGATCGTATCCTCGATTGTATCGTGAAGGAGCGCTGCGATGATGGTATTTACGTCGACCTTGAGGTCAGCGAGGATCATTGCAACAGCAACAGGGTGCGTGATATAAGGCTCGCCAGTCTTACGCTTCTGGTGGCGGTGCGCCTTGAAAGCGAAGTTGAAAGCCTTTTCGAGCTTCTCGTCATCCTTCTCGATATCTTTCTCATCGAGATTTGCAGCCCTGGCGTAATCGTTGTAGAGCTTTGTTATCTCGTGGAATTTCTCTTCAAGATCCTGAGGGATTTCAGGCCTGATACTGTCGTCCTGAAGATACGCGCGCTCGGCTTCCGCCTGCACGACTTCTTCAGTTATGGCATCAAATGTCTTGTCATTCTTGGCCTTACTCACCTTGTATTCTCCTGTATACCTCAGAATCACTGAGTTTTACTTTGTCACCCGTTGCCAGAATGTTGAAGCACACCCTCATCGGCTTTATCGTCCTAAGCCTTATCAGTCTGCAGTCAGCGAAAACCTCGAGGCAACGCTTCAGCTGGAACGGAGTCACCGATACATCATAATTGTTCGATACTAATCTTGCAAGAAGATCTAAATCGGCCGTGGACATCGCCGTGCCTCCGAAACGCTCGATAGCCTTGTAACAAGCGCCATATTGCTCGGGTGTAGGCTTCATCTGGCAAGCGATATCCTCGCCGGGTGCCATTTTCGCGATCTGGGCCATCGCAAGCCCGCTCGTATAGAGCTTTTCCGCAATGTCAGCCTTCTTCCACATAAAGCCGTCGCCCATATGAGGCCTTATATCCTCAAGATGAAGGCTCAAAGACGTCTCGCCCCTGTAGCAGTATTCATTAAGCGTATACGCGATATCGACCTTGTCGCCTGATCTCAGGATATTGAAATAATCGCCCATTCCAAAGCCCACAGCCGAGATATTCGCCTTGCCTGTTGCGTCAGTCAGGTCAAGCCTGATGTGCGCGCCTTGGCTCATCTGTGCAATGCCTGTAATCACAAGATCTTTTGTAACAAAGACCGGCTTCGGATTGCCTATTCCAAAAGGTCTTAACTTGCTTACTTCGTTATATGAATCAAAATCTAAGCCTTCCGGCATGATCTCGCATTCAGCTAAGATCGCATCATCTTCTGAGTCCTCGCCTGACTGGCCCTTCTCCTCGAAGATCTTAGCCGACTCAGTCTCAAGCGCTTCCATGAAAGTGCCCATCTCAGTCTTCCTTACGAGAAGTCCTGCAGCCTTCTTATGGCCGCCGAAGTTAACGAGCTTATCCGAGATCCTCTCAAGGCACTCGTAAAGGTCGAAGTCGCCGAATGCCCTGCCCGAACCCTTCGCACAGCCCGGCTCGGTGGAGTCGTCAGTAAACACGAGCGCCGACCTGCCATAGAACTGCGAGAGTTTGCCCGCAACGATTCCCAGCACGCCCTGGTGCCAGTCCTTGCCGTAAACAACGATCGGACCGCATGTGTTTGTAAGCGACCATCTGTCAGGCCTTGTGGGGCTCTCTAACTGCGCTCTGGCCTCGTCGAAGACCTTGGCCTCTATCTCCTTACGCTCATCATTCTGCCTCGTAAGGTCCTGCGCAGCTGCCTTTGCTTCAGTCGGGTTATTCTCGAGGAAAAGCTTTAACGCATCAGCCGAATCGTAAAGCCTTCCCGCCGCATTGATACGCGGCACAAAATTAAACGATATAAACGTCTCATCCAAAGTCTTGCCCGGCGCCAAAAGCATCTCGTTCATAACGCCCACGCCGACATTGGAAGGATTCTTCATGCTCTTAAAAGCACGCTTGATAATGGTCCTGTTCTCATTGGTAACGGACACCAGGTCTGCGATCGTCGCAAGGCCCGCAAGCTCTATTGCCTGGCGCCAGATATTGCCCGTGACCTTGTACTTCCCGTCCTTGCCCAAAGCCTCAACGAGCTTCAATGCAACGCCCGCGCCGCAAAGATCAATGAAAGGATATGTGTTGTCAGGCCTTTTCGCGCAGATAACGCAGTCAGCCGGCGGCAGTTCGTCCTTAACATTGTGGTGGTCAGTAACGATCACCTTAATGCCGCGGTTCTTAAGTTCCTGCACCGTATCAACATTCGTTACGCCGCAGTCAACGGTAATAACAAGATCCGGATTCTTCTCAATGACCTTGTCCATGATCTTCTCTGTAAGGCCGTAGCCGTGCTCAGCCCTGTGCGGCACGATGTAATAAACATTCACCGAGTGGCTTCTGAAATACCTTACAAGGATCGACGTCGCCGTAACGCCGTCGCAGTCGTAATCGCCGTAAACAAGGATCTTCCCGTGGCGGTCGATCGTCTCATTAATGATGTCGACGGCCTTGCGCATGTCATTATAAAGGAACGGATCGTACCAGATACCGTCATCCTCAGACAAAAACTGTTCTACTGACTGCCCTTCGGTTATCCCGCGGTTCTTAAGCAAAACATCAAGGAGCGTATCAGCATCCGCAACTTTTTGGGATGCCGATAAGCGCCAGTTCTTACCGGTCAATAACATAAAACTTAATTCTCAACTTTATCTTTATTGGGATTATTATAGCCGAATTGGCATAAGTTTACAAAGGAACGTGAGTTTTGAAAGTTGAGACCAGTCTCAATATTTGCCATTTAGTCTCAATCTGCTCCAAAACTATTGAATTGCACTGCCGCCGCACTAGGATAAGAGGTGTGCGGTGGCGCCATGGATGATGCAACGTACTAATTTTCGAAAATGGCAAATTAGTCCGTAATTTTTGAGCCTCTGCCCGGTCTATCTCGAGATTATTACGTACTAATTTTTCGAAAACTTCATATTAGTCCGTAGTTTTTGAGCCTCAACCCGGTCTGCCTCAAGATTATTACGTACTAATTTCCGAAAACTTCATATTAGTCCGTAATTCTGAGTTCACCAAGCGCCCTAAAGCTGATTCTTTACGTACTAATAATCGAAAACACACTTATTAGTCCGTAATTTTTGAATATTGAAAGCGTATTTATCGGGAAAACTACGTACTAAAACTCAATTTTTGATTTTTAGTACGTCATTAATACTAAAGGAGATATGAGATGAATGAGCTCGACAAACTTTTGATGGAAATAGAGAAAAACATAAAAGAAGTAAGCATGCGCTTGGAAAAGGCGCCCGAAGGATCTCTGCGCATCTCGAAGAGCAGTAATAAACACCAGTACTATTGTAAGACAGCTATATATCAACCTGGGAAATACATACCTCGGAAAGATGAGATCCTCGCTGTCCGTCTCGCTCAGAAGGACTACGACAGTAAGCTGCTCAAAGTCCTTAAGGAGCAGCAAAAAGTGATTGAACAATTTAGGAAAGGATACGATCCAAATGCGGCAATGCAGGTTTATGAGAAGCTTGGCGAACCGAGAAAGGATTTGGTTACGCCACAGTTCCTAAGCGACGAAGACTTCGTCAGTCAGTGGCAAAACGTCACTTACACACGTTTGGGCTTCAAAGATACGGACCCGGAGTTTTATACAGCCAAAGGCGAGCGTGTGAGATCGAAGTCGGAAATACTGATCGCAGATTCGCTTTTTAGGCACGGGGTGCCGTATCTGTGTGAGTACCCGGTGTACGATAATGGCGTGATCTTTGCAGCACCGGACTTCAAGTGCCTGAATGTGAGGATGCGCAAGGAGTACTATTGGGAGCATTTGGGCAAACTAGGCGATCAGGATTATGTGAACCATAATGCCAATAAGTTCGAAAAATAC
This sequence comes from Saccharofermentans sp., assembly GCA_016292155.1. Classification (GTDB taxonomy): domain Bacteria; phylum Bacillota; class Clostridia; order Saccharofermentanales; family Saccharofermentanaceae; genus Saccharofermentans. The sequence goes on from JAEFBC010000108.1 coordinate 11,264, forward strand.
ACGCTCTCGAAGGATTTCGATGAATCAAGCCTGATACTGACTTTTGAGACTGAAAACCACCCGCTGAATACAAAAGTCATAGAGGAAAAGATCCTCAGGTACCTGCTGTGAAGGCCGCGCGCAGGCGCAACCCAAAACACATAGTAAAAGAGGCTGCCCGTTTGGACAACCTCTCATTTAAGTCTATATTAATGCTTTCTCTTGCGAGCTGCTTCAGACTTCTTCTTTCTCTTTACAGAAGGCTTCTCATAGTGTTCTCTCTTACGAACTTCTGCAAGAACGCCTGACTTTGCGCAAGAACGCTTAAATCTGCGAAGTGCACTGTCAAGGGACTCGCCTTCCTTAACTTTAATCTCAGACATCTTTATCCCCCCTCTCGTGCGTGGAATTTAAACTCGGATATTATATAGGACGTC
>JAEFBC010000109.1 GCA_016292155.1 Saccharofermentans sp.
AGAGCCTACACCTACATTCTCCGCTTGCTTCGGTCAGGCATTCCTTGAGCTCCACCCTACAAAGTATGCTGAAGAGCTCGTAAAGAAGATGGAGAAGTCCGGCGCTAAGGCTTACCTCGTAAACACAGGCTGGAACGGCACAGGCAAGAGAATTTCCATCCCTGATACACGTGGTATCATCGACGCTATCCTTGATGGTTCTATCAAGAACGCTCCTACAAAGAAGATCCCTTACTTCGATTTCGAAGTACCTACAGAGCTTCCCGGCGTTTCTACAGAAATCCTCGATCCTCGCGACACATATGCTGATGCAGCTGAGTGGGACAAGAAGGCTCAGGATCTCGCTGGCAGATTCATCAAGAACTTCAAGAAGTATGAGACAAACGAAGCTGGTAAGGCTCTCGTTGCAGCTGGTCCTAAGCTCTGATACTTCTAAAGTAATCCTTAAACCAATTAAAGAGGCTGTCCTAACGGGCAGCCTTTTTTATGCATTGCTTTTTGATTTGTTTAAACACTGCACTCCAGGTTGTTTAAACATACATGTTATATTTGTATGAAAATTTTGCGAAAATCAGTTTATTAATCATTCTTAGTGGTATATTAGAGTTATTCCAGAATAACTAATCCCGGGTGAGAATATGAGAAATTCACGTGATATCAGAGTTGTCAGGACACAGACCGCTTTATTGGAGGCTTTGGAGGAGCTGATCAAGAAAAAGAAGCTCTCCTGCATAACAATTACCGATCTCTGCGCCCAGGCAAAGATCAACCGCAACACTTTCTATTACCATTACAACAATATTTTCGAGTTCCTTGACGAGCACAAGCAGATCGTCATCGAAGACATGTACAAAGTGCTCGAAAAGACCAAGATCCATTCAAAGCAGGCACATGTCGAACTCTGCAGGAGCCTTAAACGCCATCCGCATTATCTGAATATCCTGATCTCCCCTAACTGCGACATCGATTATTCCAATGATATCTTCGTCACAGCATCGAAGATCATGTCGGTCTTAGCTGATTCCGACGCTATCACAAATCCAAGAGACCAGTATATCTGCGCTTATTGTGACGCCGGCGCCAATGCGGTCATCCGTAAATGGATCCTTGGCGGCATGACTGAATCACCCGAGGAGATCGCAGACATCATCTGGGAGACTTCGGGCAAAGGCCCGTTCCTCCTGCTGGGACTTATCTGACCAATTAAAAAGGCAGGCCGCAAGCCTGCCTTTTATTATGCTTGTTTGTATTTTACTTATGACTCTTCAGCAAATGCGCACCAGAGCATAGAGAAAAGAATTACGACCATGGCGACCATCATGATGATCATAGCGGGACCGTCTTCGATCGAGTAGTTAATATTGCTGGTACCGCCAAGAGAATTCAAGAGGCTTCCAGTCATGCCAACGATCGCCTTTGACGCTTCCTGATTGATCATGAAGTTCCAAAGCGCTGATGCCGAAACACCAATGCTGACCAGCGACGAAATAACATAGGCCTTCTTAAGTCCGACGATCGCACCGCCGATGATGACCAGGTCAGCGCACAAAATAAGGATCGCATAGATCGGTGATGACATGATATTAACCACACCGTCCCTAACCGTCTGATGATTTACCTGTATCATGTACATGGGCACGAAAACTGCAACTCCGGACAGTATCGCACCGATCATCAGGATAATTCTTCGAATGCTCATAAAATACCTCCCTTATTCGAATGAAGCATAAAAATAATATCATTAAAAGCTACTTTTAGTCATCATTTACGGCATTCCATACCATGCCGGCCGCGATGACGATAATAGCTATAATGAGCAAAACCATTGCCGGACCATCTTCGATCTGATACATAGTCGTTCCGACGATCCCTGACATATATGAGTTAGTGATAGCTCCCATCGAGGCAGAACTTCCTTTACTTAGCTGCACTCTGATAAGCGCCGAAATAGTCGAAATAATGCTGATAATTGAACAGATGATATAGATCTTCTTATTAGAGATAAACGTTCCGATGATGATCATTATATCAGCGCCAAGAATTACAAAAGACAGTATCGACGGAAAAAGAGTCACTGTATCTTTCTGATAGATAAAACCTGTAACAGTCAGCGTGTATAACGGAATAAACTGACAGATACCTGACAGTAGTGCGCCAAGCATCAAAACGATCTTGCGAATATCCATAAAAGCCATCCCTTATTAAGTAAAATATTCCTGATAAGAATATTAACATTAAAGATGGTTCTTGAGAAGAATTTTGACATGTATTGTTCTTTTTAATTCCCTAATATTGTACTGGCAGTTCGATTTTGTATGTTTTTGGGATAAAACCGACAAATTCGAACTATGAGTTCGATTATAGGGATTTTGGGGAATGATCCTTACAAAATCATACTGGCAGTTCGATTTTGTATGTTTTTGGGATAAAACCGACAAATTCGAACTATAAGTTCGATTATAGGGATTTTGGAGAATGATCCATACAAAATAAGAGGCTGCCATTTCTGACAGCCTCTATGATTCTTTTAGATATTTAAGATCAAGCCGTAACGATCTTGTTGGCGTTCTCAAGGCCGTGTCTCTCGACTGCCTCTTCCCTCATCTTGTACTTGAGGATCTTGCCTGCCGCATTCATCGGGAAGCCGTCAACGAAGTCAACGTATCTCGGGATCTTATGCTTAGCCATGTGAGTCTTAACATATTCCTTGATC
>JAEFBC010000110.1 GCA_016292155.1 Saccharofermentans sp.
CCATATTATTTATTTTGTGGTAATATATCAGGGATTTGCTGACCCAAAAGGGTGCAGGGAGGATATAGATACATGATGAACTTAGTTGAAGTTAAGTTTCCGGGCCTTGGAATCGACGTGAATGTTAATCCCGTCGCTTTTTCCATTGGCAGCATTGAAGTTTACTGGTACGGTCTTCTGATCGCGCTTGCAATCGTTTTATCTGTTGTTCTGGCAGTAAAGCAGTCCAAAAAACTGTATTTCCCGGAGTCACTCGTTTACGATACAGTCCTCATGATCATTCCCTGCGCAATTATCGGCGCCAGACTCTATTTTGTTGCCTGCAACTGGGATTACTACGGCAAGGACTTAAAGCTGATCTTTGATTTCAGATCCGGCGGTCTTGCTATCTACGGCGGCGTTATCCTCGTATTCATCGGCGGACTTGTTATGTGCCGCATCAGAAAGATCCCTTTCAGAGAACTTGCTGACTACTGTGTGGTATACCTTCCTTTGGGACAGGCTATCGGCAGATGGGGCAACTTTTTCAACCAGGAGTGCTTCGGTACGAACACATCACTTCCCTGGGGCATGACAAGCGCTACTATCGAAGGCTATCTTAAGTCGAATTGTCCTACACTTGTACCGACGATGCCTGTACATCCGACATTCCTTTATGAGTCTCTGGCTGATCTTGCGATCTTCTTCATTCTTATCTACGTAAGAAAGCATTCGAAGATCCCTTTCGAGACTGCTTGCGTATATTTCGCACTCTACGGAACTGCAAGATTCTTCATCGAGGGCATGAGAACAGATTCACTTTATATCGGCAGCACCGGTATCAGAACATCACAGCTCCTGTCACTCATCCTTGTTGTTGCAGCTCTTATCTATATTGTATTTGCAAGGATCATGAAGATCGAGAAAAAGGGTTTCCCTAAAAAGCTTTATGCTGAGGAAAAGAACTGATAATGAGTAAGGCTGGTTCCGGCGTTGTAAGACTTCGCGGGAAAGACGGTCTTAAGGCCGTCGACTATTATCTTGTCGTCCCGGTTCTTACCATGACGATAATCGGCCTTTATGTTCTTCAGAAAGTTTTATCCAAAGGTTATGCCGCATATCCCGGCAATTACTACAGACAGATAGTCGCCACAGTTGGCGGCGTTATCGCTGCGCTCATAATAAGTTTGCTTGATGAACACCTGCTCAAAGTATTGGGAAGGATCATCTATGCAGCAGCGCTGTTCCTCCTGGTCCTGGTTCCTATCGACGGTTATTCACTGGCAGGCGTCTGGGGCGCGGACTCCTGGCTGAAGCTTCCTGTCATCGGTAACTTCCAGCCTTCCGAGCTCGCGAAGATCGGTCTCGTAATGGTTGCGGCAGATATTTTCGAACAGATGCATAACAAAGAAGTAACCATGCTCAAGGGCTTCGGCAAGATGGCAGCTGTTTATGCGCCGCCTATGCTCCTTATCCTCGCGCAGCCTGACTTCGGTACGGCGATGGTTATCGTATTTACGTTTATCTGCATGCTTTTCGCGTGGGGAGTAAGATACAGATACTTCCTTCTCGCGTTCTCATCCTTTGTCGTTATCGTTATCCCTTTGGTCTGGACATTCTATCTTAAGCCTTACCAGAAGGAGAGAATCTTATCCCTCCTGTTCCAGGGTTCATCACCGCAGTCCGAGTACAATCTCCAGCAGTCCAAGCTGGCTATAGCTTCAGGCGGTCTTTCCGGCAACCACACCGGAATCCTGACGTCAGTTCCGGTTAAGGAGAGTGACTTCATTTTCGCCGCCATCTCAGAGCACATGGGCTTTATCGGAACGACGACGGTAATCATCCTGGCGTTCTTCTTCCTCTGCAGATGCCTTTACGTTGCTGCAAAGATCAAGTCCAAATCCGCCTCTTACATGATGACCGGATTTACAGGTTACTTCGCATTCCACTTTATTGAGAATATGGGCATGGCCGTAGGACTTCTTCCTATCACCGGTATTCCGTTGCCGTTCATAAGCCTTGGTGGTACGGCGATGCTCATTAATTTTATGGCATTCGGAGTTATGCTGAATATTTCAATAAACCGTAATATGTAGCGCAGGAGGCATCTTGTGAAGGGTAAATGGAGACAGAATCTTCATATCGAACCTCCTGAAGGTTGGATGAACGACCCTAACGGACTATGCTTTTTTGACGGTTTCTATCACGTCTATTTCCAGTATTCACCTGGCACCCCGCGCGGCGAGAGCGTCAGGCGCTGGGGCCACTGTGTGAGCACTGATCTTCTCTCGTGGAAATATAAGGGCGTCGTTCTTGATGCCGACATTCCCGAAGACCGTGACGGCGTATTCTCCGGCTGCGCTTTGCCTTCCGGAGATCACATCGATTTCTTCTATACGGGCAACGTGATGGAAGAGGGCGACTACGACTATGTACTTGAAGGGCGCGGTGCGAATGTTATCCATGTCTCGTCTCCTGACGGCTCTTCCATGTCTTCGAAAAAGATCCTTCTCCGTAATTCTGACTACCCTGATTTCTGTTCATGTCACGTCAGAGATCCGAAGGTCTGGATCGAAAACGGGATATTTAAGATGGTTTTGGGTGCGCGTACCAAAGACGATAAAGGATGCGTGCTTTTGTATGAAGGCTCTGACATTGCTTCACTTGAATATAAGAAATGTTTTTCTGCTCCAGATATGGGCTTTATGTGGGAGTGCCCCGATCTCTTCGAAATAGACGGTAAGAAATTCCTCGCGTTCTGCCCTCAGGGGATTCCTCAGGGTGAATTCAAATATCAGAATCTCTTCCAGAGCGGATATTTCACGGTCGAAGGCGATAAGCTCTCTGATTTTGAAGAGTTCGATTACGGCTTCGATTTCTATGCGCCGCAGACATTTACTGCGCCTGACGGAAGAAGACTTCTGATCGGCTGGATGGGAATCGGCGATGAGTCATATACAAATCCGACAATTGAACTCGGCTGGCAGCACTGCCTGACTTTGCCGCGAGAGCTGACTTTGGGTGATGACGGTAAGATTCTGCAGAACCCCATCCGCGAGCTTGATTCATTGAAAAAGAATACAAAGACTATCGAAGGTGAGACTTGGGAAGGACTGCCTTTCGAGATCAATGCATCTGATTTTGCAGATAACGTATCAGCATGCGTGTCCGGCGCCGAGATCAGCTGGAACAGGTCAGACGGAGTATTAAGTCTTCATTTTACAAACGGCGAAGGCTTTGGCAGGAGCGAAAGAAAGATAAAGATATCTTCGCTCGAGTCACTACGAATTATTGCTGATGCATCTTCATTGGAAATATATATTAACGGCGGCCGCTATGTTATGGGTACGAGGTTCTATCCTGAGCACCGCCAGGTGAAGATTGCAGTTAATGGAGCTTCTGCTTCTGTAAGCCGGCTCAGGCTTAACGACACACTCGTTGCTATAGGCGAGGCACTGATAGATTTCATTCCTGACAAGCAGGGGTGCGAATTCCACGAAGTAGGTTCGTTCTCTCCGGCGACAGGCGGCGCTCCCGCAAATGTGTGCGGAGCATTCTCCAAACTTGGCGGAAAGTCCCGTATGATCACTCAGCTTGGAAAAGACCCGTTCGGCGATGTTATTACAAGAACGCTGAATGAAGCAGGTGTTGATACTTCTTATATTTCTTATACTACTGAAGCAAATACCGCACTCGCATTTGTAAGCCATACATCGGACGGGAAGAGCACTTATTCTTTCTACAGGAATCCTTCTGCGGACATGCTTTTCGAGCCTTCCGAAGTCACAGAAGAGATGCTGGGCGACTGCTATGCGCTCCATTTCTGCAGCGTATCTCTTGGCGACTTCCCGATGAAGGATGCGCACCGCGCTGCGATAACCATCGCAAGAAGGCAGGGTGCGATCGTTAGCTTCGATCCCAACCTCAGATTCATGCTGTGGGATGACAGGGATGCTTTAAAGCGCGTTATCTGGGAGTTTATCCCTGACTGCGACATTCTGAAGATCTCAGATGAGGAACTGGAGTTTATTACCGGCTGTTCTGATATTGATCAGGCGCTTCCTCTGCTGTTCGTCGGTGGTGTCAAGCTCGTTATCCTGACCAAAGGCAAGGATGGTGCTGACTGCTATAGTGCTCTTGGAACTGTGTCTTCTGTCAGTCCTTCTGTCGTTGCTGTTGATACCACCGGTGCCGGCGACGGCTTTATCGGTTCGTTCCTCTGGAAGCTGAGATCACTTGGAATAGGGAAGGAGTCACTTGATGACTGTCCGCTTTCTGTCCTGAAGGAGTGTCTTGACTTCGCCAACCGTTTCTGTGCGGTAAGTGTCCAGCGGAAAGGCGCGATTCCGTCATATCCGGAATTAGGGGAATTGTAAGCATCGTGTAAGAAATATGCCAACAAAGGTGTTAATTGCACATTGCACAAAACGAGAAAGTCAAATTCTACTAACCGCTTTTTCTGCCAAGCTTGTATCGGTTGGTGCTCATGTTATAATTCCAATTGGGGTTTTTAGGTTTAAAGTCAGGTGTTTGGCAAATTTTTATGAAAGATTCACGTTGCCATAAGTTGTTGGCATGCCTTTTGTGCTCAACAATTACCTTTACAATCATTCCGACTAATATTTTCAAATCTGTTAATGCGGACACCATTGTCAACTATGAAGGAGATAAGCCTTCATCAGATTGCACTTACCGAAGCGTGGAAGAAGCGTATTATACTGCGGAAGTGAAGACTACTAACAAGTGGTCAGGTCATTCAAATATCGAGATCAAGTTCAAGAATACAGGAATGGAAACTATCCACGACTGGTATTTCACATTTGATTTCAATTACAAGATCGAAAACCCTATCAACTGCAAAGTTATAGAGAGCAAGGATAACCTTTATACCATAGGCAATAACGACTGGAATCAGGATATCAAACCTGGTCA
>JAEFBC010000017.1 GCA_016292155.1 Saccharofermentans sp.
GGAACGAAGATCAATAGATCAGACCTCCGCTCTAATGCTCGGATAACAACATTCAAAGGAGATGATTATTATGTTGATGTCCGGATTATTTGGAGAAGATTTGTTTGATGATTTCTGGGGTTTCCCTACACACGAACTGGCGAACATCGATAAGCGTCTGTATGGCAAGAACGCCCGCCACATGATGGAGACCGATGTTAAGGAGAACGAGACCGATTACGAGCTCGAGATGAACCTTCCTGGATTTAAGAAAGACCAGATCAGCGTAAAGCTCGAAGACGGCTACATGACCATCAGTGCTTCCAAAGACCACGACCAGGAGAAGAAGGATAAGCATGGCACGATCATCCGTCAGGAGAGATACGCAGGCTCCATGCAGAGAAGCTTCTACGTAGGTGAGGGTGTCAAGACAGAGGATGTTAAGGCGAAGTTTGAAGACGGCGTCTTAAAGCTCTTTATCCCGAAGAAGGAACTTAAGGCTCTGCCGGGTAACAACACCATAGCCATTGAGGGCTAAAAGGCATTTTGGAACAATTGCTTAGATAATTTTAGAGGTTGCCTTATAATATAGAGGCAACCTCTAATTTTTTTGAGGTTTTCGAAATGTTAATCGTGAAAGTGCAACATTTCGGACAGTACATCTGTATTAATGGCATAAACCAAAACAAAACGGAGATGATTAACATGAAGAACATCACAACAAAGCTTTTAACACTTGGAATTTCAGCAGTGCTTATCACCGGTTGTCTTACAGCATGCAAGGTTACCAACAACAGCAAGATCAAAGTTAATATCAACGGTGAAGAAGTGATCAACACAGAGATCGCTCTCGGCACAGGCTCATGGAAGGTGGCTGAATCTATGGTTGTGACTGATGAACTTAAGAAATATTTCGATGAAGCGATAAGCAAGCTCGACGGTTATAACCATACACCGGTTCTGCTTCTCGGCACACAGGTAGTTGCAGGAACTAATTACTGCTTCCTCACAACATCCACGATCCAGGCTAACAATGCGGCAAAGGAAATGAAGCTTACATATATCAACGTCGATCCTTCCGGCAGTGCCAGTTTCCTTAAAGATACCGTATTGAAGCTCCCCGGCGTAGGTGACGGCGGCGAAAAGGTAGGCGGCTGGGCATACGCTGAATCAACAGTGATCACAGATGATATCTTTAAGGTTATGGAGAAGGCCACAGAGACTCTCACAGGTGCTACATATGAGCCCGTTGCTTATATCGGTTCACAGGTCGTTGCAGGAACAAATCATGCGATCCTCTGCAAGTGCAGACCTTCAGTAGCTGAGCTCAACGGCGCAACAACATATGTACTCGTTTATGTCTATGAAGACCTCCAGGGCAAATGCGAGATCACAGAGAAAACAGACGTAGTTTTAAGCATCGATTAAAATACTTAACTCCTATTTAGCAGACTCCCGAAAGAAGCAGCCCCCGTACCTTTGTGGTGCGGGGGCTGTATCATTCAGATCATTTAAGCCGTCAGTTAAGAGCCGGTTTTGTACCATACTCTTCAACTGCCTGTTATGATGCCGCCGATCCTCTTTTTGCCTTTGGACGTTTTTACTACCGAGACAACAAGTATGATAACTCCGGCTGTGAGCATCAGAACAAAAAAGATAAGAGCGGGAATTCCGATATTAAAAAACAAATCTATATTTTCCATTTCTGATCCTCCTTTATTCCTATAAACGAATTCTACCACAAAGTCACTCATATACCTGATTGACAGCGGAAGAATGGCGGTATATTATATAAACACGATTATATAATTACGTTTATGTAATGAGGTGAGAACATGGCCAGAAAGGTTTCTATCAGCAGGGATGTAATCCTTGAAGCCGCATTGAAGATCCTGATAAGGGACGGATATGCTGCAGTTAATATAAAGACTATTGCAGGTGAGATAGGGTGTTCGACACAGCCCATCGTCTGGCATTTCGAGAACATGGACGGACTTAGAACTGCCCTTTCCGGATATGCCTCGGGATACGCTGCGAAAAAGGCTTTCCTCGACAGTTCGAATAAGATCGAGAGCTTCGAATTCTTAGGCAGAGCCTATGTGAAGATGGCACTCAAAGAACCCAACCTCTTCAAGTATCTTTACCTCGGCGAGAGCCCGATGGGTAAGCCCTATGACCTCAAAGGCATCGCCAGGGATAAGAAAAACAAGGAAATGATCTCGAAGATCGCGGAGCAGACCGGCCTTAATGAAGAGCAGGTTATCCGCTTTGTAAGAAATACTCTAATCTACTCCCACGGCATCGCCACGATGGTTGCGACCGGAGTTTTCAAGGGCACGGAGAAAGAGATGATGGCAATGATAAACGATGCGGCAGACGCATTTGTTTTGAAGGAAGGCATCGACCCTGAGAAGATGCCTGTAAAGGAGTAAGGAAATGTTAGCTATATTAGGTTCAGTATTGCTCTTGATAGTTGCAGTTATGGAAGTTCTTTTGATCTTAGGGCTCCCTCTTGGAGAGTTTACCATGGGCGGCAGACATAAAGTGCTTCCGCCGCCGTACCGCATCGCAGCAGCTTCATCGATCATATTGCAGATCTTCGGAGCGCTGATGCTGTTGCAGGCCGCAGGCTTCATGAAGATGTGGTTCGGCGAGACGCCGACCAGGATAATTTGTTATGTCTATGGAGGGTTCTTTGCGTTGAATACTGTAATGAATCTGATCTCGCCCAGCAAGAAGGAGAAGCTCGTAATGACGCCTTTGGCGGCAATTGAATCGGCTTGCTTTATTATTACGGCGATAATGATATAATCCTGTAGGTTTCACGAAGGAGAGGCAATTCGTGGAATTAAAAAGGGGTGTCTGTAAAAGACACCCTTTATCTTTAAGTTCTATAACAATTACTCAGTGATGTATTCGCTGTAAGCTTTCTTGATAATGTCCCAGTCAAGATCGAATCTGGACATGTGCTTTGTGAATGCGGCATCGACAGCATCCTTGTCACGGGCCGCGATGGCATCAGCGATCGCCATATGGTCTGATACGAGCTTCTGGTCCTTGATAGTCTTAAGTGAGAGTGATCTTACACGGTCGAAGTGAAGGCTCATGAGAGATACCATGTAGAAGCAGTTGAGCCTGTTGCAAGCAACGTAGATATCCTTATGGAATTCGTTATCGAGGTCTAAGAACTTCGGAGGATCGTTCTCAATATAGAACTGCTGAAGCTTGATATTTGCATAGAGCTTCTGGATATCTTCCTCAGTTGCTACATCGCACGCTTCCTTAAGAAGTGCGGACTCAACAGCGATACGGAGGAATCTGGACTCCTTAATGAGTTCGTAGTCGATAAGAGATACGCTGCAGCCCTTCTGGGGAAGGATGTTTACGATCTTGGATTTGGATAACTCCAAAAATGCTTCGTGAACAGGTGTTCTTGAGATTCCGAGCTGGGTTGCGATCTCCTGCTCGCCGATAAGTGAACCGGGCTTGATCTCCATGTTGATGATGTTGTCTTTAACGATGCGGAGAGCATACTCACGGTTAGGTTCAAAAGTGTTCTTTGGAGTGATGATCATTATAGAAATCCCCTTGAAA
>JAEFBC010000111.1 GCA_016292155.1 Saccharofermentans sp.
TTCTGAGTGTCGGCATTAAGTGTGAGATTGGACCCGCAATTCGGGCATTTGATTGTATCAGCCATACTACTATCCCTCCTGATTAATCAGTATATCACAAACTTATTGTCATTTATCAGCCGTCGGTCTCCAGAAGCGCCTTCAAAGTCTTGGCGTGACTCTTGATCGAATGCGGATATTCGACCGCTTTATATTCCTGCCCTTTGCGTCTGCAGATCGTCTCAACGAAGTTATCTGCGAGCTTGGGATTTTTAAGGAGCACAGGCCCTATAAGGCTTATTCCGAGAAGGTTGTTCCTGCGCACGGAATCCTTCTTCACCGGGATATTTCCTATTACCTTGATGGCGTCGAAAACAAGGTCTTCATCAGCATCCGGAACGCCTGCCCTGTTTACGAATCCGACATAGCGGTCGCCGGTCTGTTTATCAGCGAGGATGACGTCGCCGGTGTAACGCTTTTCGAGCTGTTCCTTGAATGTGAAATTAAAGATTCCTAGGCCTTCTGTTAAGCTTCCGTCAGGAGACGTGATGCCCTTGCCTAAGATGTCGTAGCTGTTGCCCGTAAAGAGCATCGGAACGCCGTCGTCTATGGCTTTGATGAGCGCGTCTTTGAACTGCGCAAGGTGCTTTGCGGCAAGGTTCCTGTTCGACTCATAACCAGAGCCCATGTAGACAAAATCAACGTCTTCAAAACCAATGTCCTTATCAGTTATCGTGCGCCTTGTCACGCTGACTTCAAAGCCCTGATCTATAAGCCTCTTTGTGAGGATCCTGACGTTGCCGTTGTCGCCGTAAAGGCTCATGAAATCGGGATACAAGTAAAGGATATTCACGTTCATGCGAGTTCCCTCCTTGTTACGATCGACAGAATCTTCTCTTTGTCGGAGAAGCATGTGATCACGTATAAGAATGAATCGAGATTGTGTGAGCAGTAATCGGCCGCGTCGGTAACAAGTTCGAACATCTCGATCTTGTCTTCAGGCGCGCCGGCGAGTTCGAATCTCACTGCAAGATCATCGCAGTACTGGCCCGCGAGGATGATCTTGTCGATATCAGCACCTGTGAGCTTCTCGAAATTAATATCCCAAAGCCAGCTCGAATCTGAAGTGTAGTATTTGCGGCTGATCGCATCGACGATGATCATGACGCTCTTCTTGCGCTTGTCAGATACGACAACATCTATGGAGCGGTCGTAGGATACAGAATTCTCGTGCTTGGAAAGAAGGAGCCTTCCGTCGAGCTTGCCGAGAGTAAAGTCAGAGATCCTGCCTGATCTTAAGATGTAACCGCCAAGTGATTCAGCGGCCTTCTGAGGATCGATACCTGAAGTTACCGCTGCCGTAAAAGCGGCGAGGATATTGTAGCAATGGTAGATTCCCGTAAAGAAAACAGGGATCTCATATTTGCCGTCGATAGTGATGCTGGCCTTGCCCGCCTCTTCCTTCGTGGAAGTCAGGGAGTGGTTCGCATCGTGGCGTTCGAAGCCGCACTCAGTGCACCTGAACTTGCCGATGTGATTGTAGTGGTAATATTCGTAAGTCATAGGCTTCTTGCAGACCGGGCAGTACTTGCCGTCGTCGTAGATGCCTTCGTTTTTGTCTTTATCCGAAGGGAGCCTGTCAGCACCGAAATAGATAGTGCCGGGCCTGTCCTTGCCGAAGCTTGCGACGAGCGGATCGTCGGCATTAAGGATCAGGGTCATGTCATCGTAGACCGCCTGGCTTATGATGCTCTTTATAAACTCGGGATGGCCGTTTCTGGTCATCTGGTCCCTGTAAAGGTTATTGATCACGTAATACTTGGGATGGAAGAACTTAAAGATATGTCTGGAATATCTCTCGTCCGCCTCAAGGAGGACGACGTCGCTCTTGACTTTGCCTCCCATCGTGGAGTCGCCGACAAGAAAAGTGACGACGCCTTCGATCTGATTGGAACCCTCTTTGTTATAAGCAACCTTAAGGCCGTTGCTCTTAAGGACGTGGGCGATCATTTCAACTGTGGAAGTCTTGCCGTTAGAACCAGTAACGGCTATCGAAAGCTCAGGGAGCTTCAAGTTCGAAAGGATATCCGGGCAGATCTTAAGGGCATACTTGCCGGGCAAGCTCGAGCCGCGCCCGAAAAGCTTTGCCAAACACCTTACCACTTTGCAAACCAGAATTGCTGTAAACGCTCTTATCTTCATAGGTTGCAATTATAACATGCGGGGACTTATCTTTTAAATAATAAATTTCCGGGCGCCAAAAACAGCCTCATTTTTGCCCTAATACGCTGTCGGTTTTTGGTTGGCTTTTGCAGGCATTCTTGTCGGTTCTAAAAGGATCCTGACGACAATTTGCAGGTTCTTTGTCGATTTGTCGGTTCCCTTGTCGACAAATATGTCGGTAACATGATTTCAATTGTCGGTATATTGCTTGAACAAAATAATGAGAACTGTGTCCAAACTATAGGTTCATCTGATTTTTTGCAGGTTGCAGACAGTACCGATAGTCGTAAAGACCGGCATCTTAGATGCGAGGTCGGGCATCCGACCTCTTGAACACTAGATCAGCACCTGCAAAGGCTTTGCAGTCAATGGTGCCCGAAGGCAAGTTTACGCCCATTGACGGCGAAGCCTTCAGGTGCTACAGCTATGCATAAAAATGTTGTTGCGTGGTATAGATTAGAAAAACCGGCTAAAGGAAATGCAAAACCGACAAGATAGCATACAAGGTTCCGCTGAAAAACCGACAAAAGCCGACACAATATTACAAAAACCTGCAGACATGCGGCCAAAATAACCGACAAAACCCCTGAAAAGCCGACAAGAAATTAGGGTTTTCGGCACAGCAAATCGGGCGCCGGGCCAAGCGTTGACTTGAGTTTTCGAACAGTTTTAAATAAAAGTGTTTACATTTTCGAATTGTGGTATATAATTTCGGCATGACTAATTTTGCATTTACATGGCGTGAGTTTTCATTTTTTGCCTTTACGAATAGGGGTAATTAGTTCACTGCATGTAAATAGATAACTTGATTTACGTAGATTATAGGGCCCCGCAGTGAACATGACTGTGGGGCTTTTAATTGTCAGGAGGAACGAAACATGACACAGAAACAGGCCGGAAAGCGAATTGAAGAGATCGACGAGCAGATCAAAGAGCTCTTCAGAGAGAGACTGGAAGCGAGCAAGATGGCAAATGAGACTCTTACGAAGTCGGAGATTGCTTTGAAGAGCAGACGCTATGAGAGAAGCTATCTTGCAGGACTTGAGAGCTCTGACCAGCTGATCGATAACTATGAGAGAGTGCTCTTTTCGACGATGTTCAACTTGAGCCACTCATACCGCAATACCGAGTACGGCACGAGGACTGAACTCGCAGAGCAGATAAGGAAGGCTCTGGAGACCACTCCGCAGGAGATGCCCAAGTCACCTATGGTTGCATGTCAGGGTATTGAGGGCGCTTACTCACAGATTGCTACAGATAAGATCTTCCGTCACGCCAACATCATGTATTTCAGGACTTTCGACGGCGTTTTCCAGGCAGTTGAGTCCGGCCTTTGCAAATTCGGCATCCTCCCTATTGAGAACAGTTCATTCGGTTCAGTTACACAGGTTTACGACCTCATGGTCGACCACAAATTCCATATCGTTAAAGACTACAAATTAAGGATCAGCCACAAGCTCCTTGCAAATCACGGCACGAGATTCGACGATATCCGCGAGGTTTACTCACACAATCAGGCGATCGGCCAGTGCAGCAAGTTCCTTAAGGAGCATCCGGATATCAAGGTCAACATCGTTGAGAACACTGCGGTTGCGGCTAAGAGCGTTGCCGATTCAGGCCGCAAGGACGTTGCTGCGATCTCATCTTCAGACTGCCAGCAGCTTTACGGTCTTGAATCTGTAAGAGACGATATCCAGAATACTGACAACAACTACACCAGATTCATCTGCATCACAAAAGAGCTCATGATCTTCCCCGGTGCATCAAAGACTTCAGTCATGCTCGCGTTGGGCCACACACCCGGCGCGCTTGCTGATACGCTCGCCAAATTCTCTTCACTGGGCTTAAACCTCACCAAGATCGAATCGCGTCCTATTCCGGGCAAGGATTTCGAATTCATGTTCTATCTTGATTTCGAAGCTTCCGTATATTCAGAAGACGTTATCGCGCTCCTTTGCGAGCTCGACGCGGAGCCTACGGAATTCGCTTATCTCGGAACGTACATCTGACAGCAAATCTTATAACACATAAAAAAGGCGGTATCTTACATAAAAGATACCGCCTCTTTGTTTGCAGTTTTCAGATAATTACCGGCCGAGCTGCGTTGCTATTCCAAAGAACAGAATGAGCATCGCGAAGATATAATAGAGAAGCCAGACTGCCCAGAAGATCGTAAATCCGATGCCGGAGTAACGGGCTCCTCTGCTGAGTGCCGAGCTTATCTTGATCTTGGTGGTGTGCATGCCGCCGCGCGCCAGGTAGTCAAGAAGTGATTTCCTGTTCTTGGTTGCCATGTTGATAGCAATGATGCTGCCGACAGGAAGTGAGCTGATTGCTCCGGCAACGATCGCCTGAGTAAGGAATTCCTTTGATACTGCAGGATAGTTGGGATCTATGGGCTGCTGTTGCTGCACCGGTGCCTGATACTGGTAACCTTGCTGATACTGTGCCTGCTGGTACTGAGGCTGCTGATACTGATTGTTATCCATACTAAAACTCCTTTATTCCAAAAA
>JAEFBC010000112.1 GCA_016292155.1 Saccharofermentans sp.
GGTGTCGAAAACCTTCTCGCCGCGGCCGAAGCCTGTCATCGAGTATGCCATGTGATTACCTCTACTGAAGATATAGACAAAAAAGAGCCGCCGCAAATGGGATTATCCCACTGCTTCGGCTCTGGAAGTATTATATATTATTATAATATTGTTGTCTATCAAATTAATTTTAGGTGTCCCGCAAAGGCCTTTATTTATTGCGTTTGCGGGCGCGAAAAATTTTTGGCGCGCATTTTTCGAGGTGCGTTTTGGGACCTTTAAGAGGGCTGCCAGGGAGCGGCTCCCGAACGTCAATTTTTCACTGCAAAACACACGCAGTGCGTGACAAAAATCGTGAAAATCTAAATAGCTGACTTATTTTTCACTACAGAATTACCGCGCTGCGTGAATTTTGTAGTGAATTTACGAGAGTTGGTATTGGAGATTTTGAAATCACACTATCCTGACCGGTTTAAAGCCGACGTAATCTGCCGATGTGCAGATGAACCTGCAGCCTCCGAAATCACCTTCGAAGGCCTTCTTGTGGGCCTTGCCGTGAAGGTGGCCGTAAACACAGATGTCTATGCCGCCCGAAGAGATCATCTCGGCAAATTCCGTGAACTCCTGATTCGCGGTTACAGGCGGATAGTGAATCATGAGGATGTGCTTTTTCGCGTGGTCCGGATCAGCTTCGTTAATGACATCGATGCACATCTTGATGCGGAGCTTCTCGCGCTCGTAGATCTTCCTGTTGTCGGAGCCCTCGATCGCATCTCTGGTCTCGATCATCCAGCCCCTGGTGCCGGTGATAAGGCAGCCTTCGGCCTCAACGACATTGGTCCTTACGAACTCGAGATTATCGAAGCCCTTTGCTGCGAAGAACTCCTCCATCTTCCTCATCGTGGTCCACCAGTAATCGTGGTTGCCGCGCGATAAGAGCTTGCGGCCGGGAAGTTCGGAGATGTAGCGGAAATCCTCTTCCGCCTTATTGATATAAGTAGCCCATGAGATGTCGCCGGAGACGAGCACCGTGTCCTTGTCAGTCACGACACTTTCCCAGTTCGCTTTTATCCTCTCAACGTAGTCAG
Source organism: Saccharofermentans sp. (assembly GCA_016292155.1). Lineage (GTDB taxonomy): Bacteria > Bacillota > Clostridia > Saccharofermentanales > Saccharofermentanaceae > Saccharofermentans. Next base: position 1,068 of record JAEFBC010000112.1, read on the forward strand.
TCCAGGTGGCCCAACAGATCGCCATGGATTTGTCGGGGTTGGAAAGACAGAGATGAAGATCCGCAAGAGCGTAGATTGCCATTAAGACTCCCTCTAGTGGAAATAGTTGTAGATTGCGTTGGCGTCTTTCTCGGAGATGCCTTTCGCTTCTTTGAGCTCCTCCACGGAAGCGTTTTCCACGGCTTTTATTGTACCAAAATGCGCGAGCAGATTCTTGCGCTTTGAGGGGCCGATGCCTTCGATATTCTCGAGTTTGTATCTGATGTTGCGTTTGCCGGCAAGCTTGTGCTGGTAAGAGATCGCGAATCTGTGGACCTCATTCTGGACGGTGGTAAGGAACCTCAGAAGCCCCATCTCGCTGTCGGTCAGAGTCCTTCCTTCGAGCCTTATCTCGCGCCCGTCTTCGAAAACGATCCCCGACGTCTTATGGCGGTCATTCTTTACCATGCCTGCCAGATAGATATCCTTTGTGCCTTCCATCGATCTTACGACGGATGCGACCGCATCGAGCTGGCCCTTGCCGCCGTCGACGAGGATGATGTCGGGATACTTAAATCCGTCATCTTCGTTATGGGAGAATCTGCGCTCAAGAGTCTCTCTCATGGACATGTAGTCGTCCTGGGTCTCAACGCGCTTCATCTTGAATAATCTGTAGGACTGCTTGTCGGCTTTGCCGTCTTTGAAGACGACCATGCCGGCGCAGATATCGTCGTTTCCGAGGTTACTGATATCGAAGGATTCCGCTCTGGAGATCCTGCCTTCGGGTGCGCCAAGAAGTTCTTCGAGATAGCGCAGAGGAACCGACGGATCGGCGTTCGCATTGCCGCCTCTTAAGATGCGGCGGACCATCATCTCGCGTGCATTGTTCTTTGCAAGATCGGATAATTCACGGAGCTCGCCGCGCTCTGCGACATGGAGTCTGCAGTTCTTTCCGAGCTTTTCAGTGAGCGTCTTCTCGATCACTTCGAGATCGTCTTCTTCCATCTTAAACGGAACAAGGATCAAAGGCGGAATGAACGGCGCATCCTCGTAATACTGCATTATGAAATTCTTTAAGATCTCTTCCTTGTCCTCGTCTTCGCCGGGGAAGAAATATGTGGACGAGCCGACGATGCGGCCCTGTCGTAATTCGAGCTTTCTTACACACGTTTCGCCGCAGTCGGAATAAAGTCCGATTGCGTCGACATCGCGCTCGATATCAAGGTAAACGCGCTGGTTCTGGCGGATGCTGCGAAGCGCATAAAGCCTGTCTCTTAAAGCGCCGGCCTTCTCAAATTCGAGGTTCTCGGAGCACTTCTCCATCTGAACCTTGATGTCCTTTTCGATGCCGTCGTATTTACCTTCGAAAAACTGGACGATCTGGTCGATCATGGCGCGGTAGTCTTCCTGGCTGACTGTGCCGAGGCACGGCGCCATACACTTGCCGATGTGGTAATTAAGGCACGGACGCTCCTTGCCGATGTCACGCGGGAAGACTTTCTTGCAGCGCTTCAACGGGAAGATGTCATTGATAGCCTTGAGGACTTCGAAGCAGTCGGAGCCCATGTAGGGACCGTAGTATTTCGCGCCGTTTTTGCGTGCTTCGGGATCAGGCCTGAAAGCCTTGAAAACTCTTGGGTATGCTTCGTTCAAAGTGACGCAGATATAGGGGTAACCCTTGTCGTCACGGAGAAGGATATTGTATTTGGGCTGATATCTTTTGATGAGGTTGTTTTCGAGGAGCAGGGCCTCAGGCTCTGAACCTACGACAGTGTATTCAAAATCGGCAACGTGGGAGACCATCGCCCTGACCTTGGGCGAAGAGATAACGCCGCCTCCGAAATAGCTCTTCAGTCTGTTGCGGAGTTTCTTTGCTTTTCCCACATAAATAACACAGCCCGAAGAGTCCTTCATAAGGTACACTCCGGGGCTTAATGGGACTGTGTCCAGCCTTGCGTCGAATTTACCGGCGGGCATTACACAGCGATCTTAGGATTCTTGAGGTGGGCGAGAAGTGCTTCGCAAGCTTCCTTCTCATCGTCGCCGTTAGCTTCGATCTCGATCTCGGCGCCGTTCTCGATTCCGAGGGACATAACACCTAAAAGGCTCTTCGCATTAGCTCTTCTGCCGCTGCGGACA
>JAEFBC010000113.1 GCA_016292155.1 Saccharofermentans sp.
GTTTTCGCGACACCTCCGAGAAAAGACGGCACGGTCGCACCCGTAATACTCGCGGCAGCTTCCATCGCAGGCGCTACGGAGATCGACAGAATGGGCGGCTCACAGGCTATCGCTGCTATGGCATACGGCACTGAGACGATCCCGAGAGTTGATAAGATCTGCGGTCCGGGCAACATCTACGTTAATACCGCAAAGCGCCTGGTTTACGGCCAGGTCGACATCGATATGTTCGCAGGTCCTTCCGAGATCCTGATCATTGCAGACAAGACTGCAAATCCTGATTTCGTTGCAGCCGACATGCTCTCACAGGCAGAGCACGACAAGATGGCATCCGCAATAGTTCTTACGGATTCAAGAGAGCTTGCGGAGAAGGTTCTGGAATATGCGGACAAGCGTTCTGAGAAGGCCGAGAGGAAAGAGATCCTCGCAAAGTCCATGGAGGATTACTGCGCGATAATCGTTTGCGACAGCCTTGATACGGCGATCGAATTCTCTGAGGAGATCGCGCCGGAGCACCTTGAGCTCTGCGTTGAGAATCCCGAGATGCTTGCGAACAGGATCAACAACTGCGGAGCAATGTTCCTTGGCGATTATTCACCGGAGCCTTTGGGAGATTATTTCGCCGGACCGAACCACACGCTTCCGACATCAGGAACCGCAAGGTTCTTCTCACCTCTCAACACGGGTGATTTCTATAAGAAGATGAGCGTCATCAATTACAACGAGGCGATGCTCAAGGATGTATATAAAGACGTTGCTGCATTTGCGGACAGCGAGGGCCTCGGATGTCACGCAGCAGCCGTCAGAGCCAGATTCGAGGACTGATCAAATTGAGTAAATATTGGAACAAACTTATAAATGACATTGAGCCTTACGTGGCAGGCGAGCAGCCGAAGCCGGGGCAGAAGGTGATAAAGCTCAACACAAATGAGAATCCTTATCCGCCGACTCCCAAGGTCAAGAAAGCTCTTGATAACTTTGACCTGTCAGATCTGAGGCTCTATCCCGACACGAACTCCACTATCGTAAAGCAGGCTGCTGCAAAGTTCGACGGAGTAAGCGAGAAGAATATCTTCTGCGGCAACGGATCTGATGAAGTGCTCGCGATCGCTTTCCAGACTTTCTTTGAGAAGAAGGCATTCACAGGTCTTCCGGTCCTCATGCCGGATTACAGTTACAGCTTCTATCCTGTCTTCTCGGAGTTTTACGACATAAGGAGAAAGACGATCGCTTTGAAGGACGACTTCCGTCTTGATCCCGATGACTATATCGGAGTACCCAACTGCGGCATCGTTTTCGCGAACCCCAACGCGCCTACGTCAAGGGCGGTCGCTGTTTCCGACGTCGAGAAGATCGCAAAGGCTAATCCTGATTCGGTGGTCATTGTTGACGAGGCATATGTCGCTTTCAGTGAGGAATACGAGTCAGCGGTATCTTTGATCGGCGAGTATAAGAACATCTGCGTAATAAGGACTTTGTCCAAGGCATTTTCGCTCGCGGGAATAAGGCTCGGTTATGCTGTCGGCAACGAGGAGCTGATCGAGGGTCTGATGCGCGCGAGAGATTCTTTTAACTCTTATCCGGTTGACCGTCTTGCACAGACAGTTGCCGAGGCTGCTCTCCTTGATGTTGGTTACTATAATGAGACGCGCTCGAAAATCATATCCACCAGAAAGTGGTTTGCAAAAGAGCTTTTGGATATCGGTTTTAAGATGCCGCCTTCATCTGCGAATTTTGTATTCGCAAAACCTCCGATGGATTGCGGAACACTGTATCAAAATCTCCGCAGTAAGGGTATACTTGTAAGATATTTTAATAAGCCTGTGCTTAAGGATTATCTGAGGATAACGATAGGAACGGACGAAGAGATGAGGATTCTCTTGGACGCAATCAAAGAGGAGGTTCAAAATGCCGAGAACAGCTGAGATCGCAAGACAGACAAAAGAGACTGACATCAAGGTTTCCATTAATCTTGACGGCAAGGGCGAGAACAACATCGATACAGGTATCGGTTTCTTCGACCACATGCTCACTGCTCTTAGCAAGCACTCCGGAATCGACATGAATATCGTCTGCAAGGGTGACCTTCAGGTCGATGCTCATCACTCAGTCGAGGATGTCGGAATCGTACTGGGCCAGGCTTTGAAGGAAGCTCTTGGCGACAAACTCGGCATCAGACGTTACGGCTCAGCTTCCATCCCGATGGATGAGGCTTTGGGCACATGCTCGCTTGATATCTCAGGCAGGGCTTATCTCGTGTTCGACTGCAAGTTCTCAGATGAGTTCTGCGGAACCATGGACACACAGCTTTTCGAGGAGTTCTTCAGAAGCTTCGCATTCAATGCAGGAATCACGCTGCACATCGCATGCCCTTACGGTGCTAACGATCACCACAAGGCTGAAGCAATGTTCAAGGCTTTAGCAAGGGCTTTGAGGGAAGCAACGGAGGCAGACCCGAGATTTGCAGGCCAGGTCATCTCTACTAAAGGCGCATTATAATTTTTGGAGGATACATAAATGCTTATTAAGGATACTGATTTTATCGATCAGTCGATGCTCTCGAAGGGCAAGGTAAGGAACATCTACGATCTCGGTGATTCACTTCTCCTGGTCGTAACAGACAGGATCTCAGCTTTCGACGTTATCTTCAACGAGCTGATCCCTGACAAGGGAAGAGTTCTCTCTTCCATCTCTGAGTTCTGGTTTGATTTCACAAAGGACATCATCCCGAACCATGTAATCACAACTGATGTTTCAAAGTATCCTATGGGCTTCGACAAGTATAAGGAAGAGCTCCAGGGAAGATCCATGCTCGTTAAGAAGGCACAGATGCTTCCTGCAGAGTGCATCGTAAGAGGATATCTTGAAGGTTCCGCACTTAAGGAATACAAGAAGTCCGGTACAGTCGGCGGCATCAAGATGCCTGAAGGAATGCTCCAGGGCGATAAGCTCCCTGAGCCTCTTTTCACACCTTCCACAAAGGCTGATGAAGGTCACGACATCAACATCACATATGAGCAGTTAGTTGACCTTATCGGCGAGGAAGATGCTTCCGCTTTAAGAGATGCATCTCTTGCCCTTTACAAGAAGGTATCCGAGTTCGCTCTCACAAAGGGACTTATCCTTGCTGATACAAAGTTCGAGTTCGGCAAGATCGACGGCGTCCTCACAGTATGCGACGAGATGTTCACACCTGACTCTTCAAGATTCTGGGATGCAGCTGAGTATGAGCCCGGCCACGCACAGAAGAGCTTCGACAAGCAGTTCTTAAGAGAGTGGCTCGAGACTTTAGACTGGGATAAGACATATCCCGCACCTACTCTCCCTCAGGAGATCATTGATAAGACAGCAGCTAAGTACCGTGAGTGCTACTCACGTATAACAGGAAAGGAAATCTGATCCTTTGATAGCAATAGTAGATTACGGAATGGGCAATTTAGGCTCTGTCGAGAAGGCTTTAAAGCACATCGGCAGTGACTGCATCATCACATCTGATGCGGAAGATCTTTATAATGCTTCGGGAGTGATCCTTCCGGGCGTTGGAAGTTTTGCGCCTGCAATGGATGAGCTCCACGCAAGAGATCTCGTCATGCCTCTTATCGATATTGCCAATTCAGGCAAGCCTTTCCTTGGCATCTGCCTTGGCATGCAGCTCATGCTCGAAGGTTCTGAAGAGAACAGCCTCGAGAGAAGAGAGACTAAGGGCGTCGTATCAGGCCTCGGGATCATTCCGGGATTTGTAAGACGTTTCCCCGATACAGGCCTTAAGGTTCCCCAGATGGGCTGGAACCAGCTGGTTGATGTTACGGGCAGGCTTCTTACCGAAGGCGATTATGTTTACTTCGTCCATTCTTACTATTGCCAGCTGGGTCAGGCTGAAGATATCGCAGCACAGACCGAATACGGCATCAAGTACTGTGCATCTTTCGAGCGCGGCAATATTTTCGGAATGCAGTTCCATCCCGAGAAGAGCGGCGAGGCCGGCCTCAATATCCTTAGAAAATTCGTTTCGGAGACAAAAGCATGATAATCCTACCCGCAATCGACCTCATCGGCGGCAAGTGCGTAAGGCTCAAGCAGGGCAGATACGACGACGTAACAATCTATAACGATTCACCTCTGGACCAGGCGTTTATGTTCAAGGAAGCAGGAGCCACATGGATCCATGTTGTCGATCTTGATGCAGCGAAAAGCGGAGTTCCCGAGAATCACGAGATAATAAAAGAGATCTCCATAAAGACCGGTCTTAAGGTCGATACGGGCGGCGGTATCCGCAATATGGATACTCTAGCAAAGTGGATCGAGGAATACGGTGTATCAAGAGCAGTTCTCGGTACAGCGGCAGTAAAAGATCCCGAGTTTACAAGAAAAGCCATCGAGAGATTCGGCGATAAGGTCGCGATCGGAATCGATGCCCACGACGGCTTCGTATCCGTAGACGGCTGGACAGCTGATTCAGAGCTCAAAGCAGTAGACTTTGCATTGAAGTGCAGGGAGATCGGTGCGACAACAGTAGTGTTCACCGACATCGCAAGAGACGGTATGCTCACAGGTCCTGCGGTTGCTCAGACCAAAGAGATGGTCGAGGCAACAGGACTTAACGTAATAGCTTCAGGCGGAATCGGTTCCAACGAAGACGTCGAGCTCATTAAGACATCCGGCTGTGCAGGCGTCATCATCGGCAAAGCAATATACGAAGGAAAGGTGGACCTGGCAAAATGCTTACAAAACGTATAATTCCATGCCTGGACGTCAAAGACGGCAGAGTCGTCAAGGGCGTTAACTTCGTATCCTTAAGAGATGCCGGCGATCCCGTCGAGTGCGCAAAGACATATAACCAGTCCGGCGCAGACGAGCTCGTTTTCCTTGATATCACGGCCACGATCGAATCAAGAGGCACGACCGTTGAGATGGCAAGAAGAGTTGCCAATGAAGTCTTTATCCCCTTTACTATCGGAGGCGGAATAAGGACTGTTGAAGACATAAGAGAACTTCTTAATGCCGGAGCAGACAAGGTATCCCTTAATTCCGCGGCAGTTAAGAATCCGGGCTTCATAAAGGAAGCATCCGACATGTTCGGTTCACAGTGCATTGTCTGTGCAATTGATGTCAAGGCAAGGGAAGAAGGATTCCCTTCTGGCTATGAAGTAGTCATCGCAGGCGGCACGAAGCCTACGGGCATCGATGCTCTTGAGTGGGCAAAGAAGGCCGTATCTCTTGGTGCCGGTGAGATCCTCTTAACATCTATGGACAAGGACGGAACCAAGTCCGGCTACGATAACAGGATAACTTCACTCATTTCCGAGAATGTCGGAGTGCCCGTGATCGCTTCAGGCGGAGCAGGATCCATGAAGGATTTTGCAGATGCGGTCAATATCGGCAAGGCTGACGCAGTTCTTGCAGCAAGCCTTTTCCACTTCGGTGAGATCAAGATCTCGGACCTCAAGGATTATCTTGAAGGCGAAGGAATTCCTGTAAGGAGGGTCTTATGAGCAATATAAGACTTGATCCCCATGAGATGTGGGCGAAAATGAAGAAGAATTCCGACGGTCTTGTACCTGCCATTACACAGGACTATGAAAACAACCAGGTCCTCATGATGGCTTACATGAACGAAGAGGCATTCTGCCTCACATGCGAGACAGGATATATGCACTACTATTCCAGATCGAGGGATTCGCTCTGGAAGAAGGGTGAGACTTCAGGTCACGTCCAGAAAGTCATTGAGGCATATATCGACTGTGACAAGGATACGCTCCTTTACAAGATCGACCAGACGGGAGCTGCCTGCCATACAGGCAACAGGACATGTTTTTATACAGAACTTAACAATTGGGATCTGTCCCAAAACGAGGAGGAATAAAAGATGGATATCATGAGAGAGCTTTACAGCGTAATTTTGGATCGTAAGGAACATCCCGTAGAGGGTTCTTATACAAATTACCTTTTCGACAAGGGTACTGATAAGATCTCCAAAAAGCTCGGTGAAGAGGCAGTCGAGGTGGTAATCGCCGCTTCCCAGAGAGACAGAAAAGCTACGATCCAGGAGATCGCAGATCTTGAATATCATCTTCTGGTCCTCATGGCTGACAGAGGCATCACGTTAGACGACGTCGAGACCGAACTCAGATCACGCAGAGGTTAAGGCTTAAATTGCCTCAACCATCAATATTTTCGTTGACTTTATCCCCTGGTCTGTGATACAATCTTCGCGCTAGACCGTTCAGGTCTTGTTTTTAGTTGCGCGGAAATTTGCGCACGGGGACCCTGAAAAGCCCTGAAACACTACGTTTGGAGGTATTTGTACCATGGCAAAGGCCGGAGCTCGCGATAAGCTTACTCTCGCATGCACAGAGTGCAAGCAGAGAAACTATCAGACATACAAGAACAAGAAGAACAA
>JAEFBC010000114.1 GCA_016292155.1 Saccharofermentans sp.
CATCTTGGGGAACTATTAGGTAATTGATTCAATCTTGTTCTGTTTTTATTGGAGGGTAAAATTATGCGAAAATCCAAGATTTTAGCCTTGGTTATCTGTTCTGCTATCCTGATGCCTGTATTTACATCCTGTTCAGCGGAAAAGAGCGGACACAAGATAGTTAAGGCAGATGATCCGTGGTACGAATCGACCAAATTCAAAATCGAAAAAGATCTGAAACCAAATGCTGATTTTGTTTCGTCCGTCCTGTTTGCAATCGATGACAGGGTATTTAACCTCTATAGCGCATCAACTGACAGAGGAGCAACATACAGAACGCTTCTGGATACATATGACTATGAAGGAAACCGGATAGGCCGTCAGGAAGTAACATGCCCGGAGTTAGAGGATTTCCGTATAGGGTCTATTTTTACTTGTAGTTCCGATCCTGAAGGAAAAACCTTAAAGACAATTCTTTATATCCATTCAGCGAGTAAGCATGAAACAGTATTTGCAGATATCGATACAAGCACGGGAATAGTGTCAAATATCAAGAAGGTGTTTACCAAGGAACTTGAGAAGATAAGAGGCAATATTTTCAGATTCGAGAGCGCAGGTGAATATACTATCGCGGTGCTCGATAAAGCAGACGCCGGAATTATCGATTATCAGCTTATGCTTTTTAAAAACGATGAATTTGTTTGCGTACTTGATCTTTCGACAGTAAAGATAATGTATTTATTAGATGGTTTTTCTATAGATGAATCCGCTGATTCATTATATATGTCTTGCTATGAAGCCGCTGACATTGTTGCCTTGGAATTCAGTCTTAAGACCGGAAAGCTGAAAAACAAGAAATCATTCCTTGATTCAGATGCCAAGTCTGTTAACTTTGGAGAATATACGCTTACGAACAACAGCGAGATGTGCAAGATCGATTCACGAGGCAATATTGTAAAGCTTAACATCAATTCAATGACGCCTGAAACAGTTATCGATACTAATTGGTATTCACCATATTTTTACAGCTTGGGAAATAATAAGTACAGTGTCACTTCCACGATCCTGAGTTGTACAGAGAACAAAACGGTTATATTGGATTCAGAGTCAGCAACATATGCCTGTTACGAGTACACGAATACTGATTATATCAGGGTGCTCAAGAAGGCTGACAAGAATCCCCATGCAGGGAAACAGATAATAGAACTCGCATTGCCTCTTAACGACGGCATTACGGACTATCTTGCTAGAGCTATTTTCGAATTCAATAAATCGGACAATGAATATCTCATCAGAGTATGGGATAAGTATAAGACCGGTTTTGTTATTGGCAGGAGTGCGGTTGCAACAGGTGATGAAAATGAGCAGCAGGTATATAAGATGATCCAGGATCTTAAAGGTGATGACGCACCTGATCTTGCTCTCGATATCCAGAAAAACTATGCGATGCGTGATGAAGTCTTTATGGATCTGACGGATTTTTTAGAGCCCGAGGTAATGAACAAACAGTTCTGCAATATTATCGAGGCCGGAAGGATTAATGGTAAACTGTACTTCCTCCCGGTAACGCTTGAGATCGAAGCGCTTGTTACAAAATCGGATACTCTTAAAGACGGTGCCATCGGTCTCACTTTTGAAGAATACGATAAGCTTGTTAAAGACAGCATGTTCGGCTTTTCGCCTTATGATTATCCGAATTCAGAGGTATATAACAAACGTGCATTTATCCTGTCATGTATAGATACTAAGGGTTCCATAGACGGGAACAAGATCGAATTCGGTACAGACCAGTTCCGGACTGCTGTCCAATACGCCAAGGAACACTTTAAGTATGATGATCTGAATAGTACTCCTCAGGAGTACTTAATGGATTGGAGCAGATACAGGGGCAAATGCTATTACGCGAGGATCGGTGATTATCTTGATTACGTACATGACTGCTACACTTCCAAAGATCCGTACAGCATTATCGGCACGCCTTCGGTAGATGCATCAGGACCGAGATTCAAAGCTCTTGAGACAATATCCGTATCTGCTAATACCGATGTGAAAGACGGTTGCAAGAAGTTCATAAACTACCTGTTTGCCGGCACTGCCTTTGCTTCCGGTGGCTGTGATTTCAGGCACATAGTAACTAACAGGGAGATAATGAATAAGAATATCGAAACGCTGGCAGAGCGCAATAACGAAGTATACAAATGGTTTGAGGCCCAGGTGGAAAACGGAGTCTTTATCCCTGCTGCGGGATTGGACAAAGCTTACGGAGACAAGTATGCAACTGACGATATGGCGGAGATCTTCTTAAACAGCCTGTCGACGATATCCATCTACTATTACGAGGACTACGCGATAGTTAAATTCCTGGATGAAGAGCTCGCTCCATATTATGCGGGAGACCGTTCTCTTGATGATGCGATAAAGATCATCAACGACAGGACAACCAAATATGTAAGGGAGATGTAACTTAAACGGAAGCTATGGATTTCCGTGAAGATAGAAACATTTGGGATAATAAGAGTTTTTGTGGGGGTTTCATTATGAGAAAGATTAAATTATTAGCTGTTGCTCTGGCTGTCGCTATGCTGATGCCCATGCTTATGTCTTGTCAGGCAGGAAAGAACAAGGCCAATGTGGTTAAGGCAGATGATCCGTGGTTTGAGACAACGAAGTTTGAGATGAAGAAAGACATTCATCAGTACGAGCAAGTGGCAGAAGCCAGGATCTGTACGAGTAATGACAAGGTGTTCAGCCTGTATCCGTTATCTCAGGATAAATGGGGCTCAGCCAGAACTGTCCTTGATACATATGATTTTGAAGGAAATCTTATTTCCCGCAAGGAACTGTCCTGTTCTGAAGATTGCTTTTTCCCATGTGTTTATTCGATCAGTTCTGATCCTGAAGGGAAAACTTTAAAAACTGCGATATTCCTTAATTATGGCGGCGGGAAATTTTATCCGGCTTTTGCGGATATCAATACGGAAACAGGAGAGGTAACAAATATTAAGGACATGTTGAATAAAGGGAATACCTTTATAAACGAGATCAGGAATGTATCAATGATAGGCGAATATGCTGTTGTATCGGTTGAGGATTCTTCGGGCATGCCTGATGGTTCTATATCGCCGTTATTATTCAAAGATTCAGAATTAGTTGGTGCTCTTGATACATCGACACTCAATCTCAATGTATTATTTGACACTTTTTCCCTGGATCAGGCTAAAGGATCTTTATATATTGTCTGTGTTGAGAATGGCAGTTTTATCAATGTTGAATTCGACTTGAATTCAGGTAGATTGAAGAGTAAAAAGAGCCTCCAGGATACAGATGATAAGACCTTAAGCTTATTGGACTTTACGGCTACGGATCTTGGAGATCTTTGCAGGATCACTTCTATGGGCAGAGTTGAGAAGTATGATACAAATAACATGACTTCAAAGCTCATGGTGGACAGCACATGGTATACTCCGGTGTTTCCTTATGATTCCAGCGAAATGAGATCGCGCTTTACAACAATCCTGAGTTGTACTGAAGAGCGGACTGTTCTTTTAGATTCTGTGCAGGAATCATATGGCATTAATAATCCTACAGAAAAAGAATATATTACGGTGCTGAAGAAAGCAGAGAAAAATCCACATGCAGGTAAACAGATAATTGAGATCGCGCCGTCTGCATATAATTATGGAGTATCAGATTATCTTTATAGAGCCATATCAGAATTCAACAAGACAGATAATGAATATCTTATAAGATTATGGGACAAGAGTAATACTGACGAGTCTTTGGCTGAGGTTGTTAAATTTTTGGGAAATGGCGGAGATACTCCTGCATATAAAATGATTCAGGAGCTTAAAGGAAACGAAGCTCCTGACATCGTAATCGACGTTCAGAACACATATGCGATGCGCGATGATATCTTTATGGATCTGACAGGTTTCCTTGAACCTGAGGTAATGGATAAACAGTATAAGAACATTATCGAAGCAGGAACTGTGAACGGCAAGCTCTATTTCCTTCCGGTCACTTTAAAGATAGAAGGTATGGTTACAAATACCGATCTGTTGAAGGACGGTGCATCCGGAATTACGTTTGATGAATTCGAAAAGATGATAAAAGA
>JAEFBC010000115.1 GCA_016292155.1 Saccharofermentans sp.
CTTGAAGAGAACGGCCTGAGAAATGCGGTCATCAAGTCCGTTACGGCAGCTTACGACAAGACCCAGGAGATGAAGGGCAATAAGTAAGCCCTTGTCCGTATCGATATGGCAGTGATCAGCGAAGTTACAATCTATACTGACGGAGCTTGTTCGGGCAATCCCGGTCCCGGCGGATGGGCAGCTATCCTCATGGCAGGCGGAGCCAGGAAAGAACTTTCAGGCGGTGAAGCGGATACGACCAATAACCGTATGGAACTGATGGCGGTCATAGAAGGTCTCAGAGCATTAAAGCGTCCCTGCACAGTTGATATCTATAGTGACAGTGCTTATGTAGTTAATGCTTTCGAGCAGAACTGGCTCGATAAATGGACAAGGAACGGATGGAAGAACAGCGCAAAGGCTGAAGTTGCCAACAGCGACCTTTGGAAAGAACTTTTAAGCCTTACGACCATGCATAATGTTACTTTCCACAAGGTTAAGGGACATGCCGATAACGAGTTTAACAACCGCTGTGATGAGCTCGCAGTAGCAGAGTGGAAGAAGATCAGCGACGGTAAAGGAATTACAAATGGGTAAGATCAATTGCAGTGATGATATGCTTTTTGAGAAGACCGTTGATTCGAAGACTGTATTCGAAGGCAAGGTCTTTGATGTTGAGATAAAGAAGATCATTACGCCTGAAGGCAGAGAGAGCTACAGGGAGATCGTAAAGCATCATGGCGGCGCCTGCATCCTTCCTGTTGATGATGATGGCAACTGCTATCTGGTAAAGCAGTTCAGAAGTCCTTTTGAGAAGGTCATGCTCGAAGCCCCCGCAGGTAAGATCGAAGAGGGCGAAGACCCTATGTACTGTGCTTCCAGAGAGATCACAGAAGAGACAGGTTTTATTGCAGGCAAGATCGAGCCGGTGGGAGCTGTTACTGCTACTCCCGGTTACTGCTCCGAGATCATTTGGCTCTATATAGGAACGGAGCTTGATTTTGGAGATGCCGATCCCGATCAGAATGAATATATCGCTACTGTAAAGATGCCTCTTAGTGAAGCACTTAAGATGGCAGATAACGGTGAGATCGAAGATTCAAAGACATTGGTCTTGTTATATAAGGCTTCCAGGAGGTTAGGACTTTGAGCAGGGATACTTCACGCAAAGAGGCTGCAGGAATCGTACTGTTCTTCGTTGCGATCGCGATCATACTGATTTTCTATCTTCCTGTCGCGCTGACAGGCATTATCGGAAGCGCCGTAAAGAGTTTCTTCTTAGGACTTATCGGTGTAGCGGCTTATGCTATTCCGGTCTATATCCTTTATGTTGCACTGGATGTGTTTTTCGAGAAAAGACAGGGCGTATCAGGCATCAGAGTCAGAAGTATAATCCTTCTGCTCGTATCCGTATCAGCGCTTCTTGCTCTCGTATCAATGGATATGGGCTATTTCCGGGGCTTGTGCCTTGGTGCTGACGGCAAGGCTTCCGCGCTTAAGGCTCTTTCGCTTTTGTGGGAATCCGGTGTTAACGGCGAGCTCATTAAGAACCCCGCAGCTCCCGGCCCCGTTCTTCCGGGCGGTATCGTCGGAGGCTCTATTGCTGTCGCTCTTTTCGAAGTCACAGGCAATGTAATAGGCGTACTTGCGATTGTCGTATTCCTGCTTACACAGATCCTTCTCGTATTCAGAGTATCTCTCAAGGCTACGGCAAAGAAGACCGCGCAGGCTATAAGCACGGCGTCAGGCAAGGTATATAACAGCGTTGTAAGCCATAAGAACCACAGACAGAATGATCCCAACTACCAGATCTATTCAGGCAACGGCTACGGCTATGACAACAACAGACCCCAGAATATCGTTCCAGGCAATACACAAAGACCTGTCCAGAAGGATTTTATCGGCACTACTGTGATCACATACGGTGAGAACGGCGTCATTCCGCCTCAGTCTGATCTGGAATATCCTGAGAACGGCTCACGCTTTGTCCAGAGCGGAAGGAAGATAAAGAAGGGACCTTATACGGATAAGCAGGGCCCGTTCATGACAAATCTTCCTATCGACAGCCAGACAGGCTTTACTGACGTCGAGAAACTTACGGGCGGCGCTATCCATCCTGTGGATCAGGACCCCGGCAAACTCACATATAACGAGAAAGAATACGATGTCTCGGGTGCTCCTGAGAACGATGCGGATTTTGGTTACGTTACGGATCCTTTGAATATTCCTGATGCCGCAAAGATCAAGAAAGAAAAGAAGAAGCTCTCATTCCTCGATCCCGGCAGGAAGGAAGATTTCTATGATCTTTCTGAGCCTGAGAAGAATGAGGAAGAATCCGATATGTTCTCCGGCTCTGAAGATCCGTATGAGATCAGGGAAGACAATGAAGGTTCTGGCTACGATTATTCCGAGCCTGAGCGTACCGTAAGACAGCCCAGGATCAATATGTCTTCTTATAACCAGGAAGAACCTGCTCCGGCAACTCCTGCTGCAGTTGCTCCTGTTGCTGACGATATCACTATCAATGCAGGCAACGACAATACCGAAGGATACAGCAGGACTGAGGGAAGGATATTCAAGACGTCTTCGGCTAACAAGCCTGTTCAGTCTGCACCCGGTGTCGAGTTTGCCGAAGAGACGAAGCAGCACGAGGCACAGCTCCGTGCACAGAGAAGAAGACTTAAGAACTATAAGCCTGCTCCGACATCATGTCTTGCACAGGATGTTAAGCAGCGTACTGATGCCGATCTCGAAAAGAAACTCAGAGAGAAGGCGCATAAGCTCGAAGGTGCACTCGAGAGCTTTGGTATCAAAGCAGAAGTAGTTAATATCACACACGGTCCTTCGATCACGAGATTCGAGCTCACACTCGAGACAGGTACGAAGGTATCGAGAGTTACGAACCTTCAGGATGACATCATGCTCGCGATGGCTGCGATCTCAATAAGAATCGAAGCTCCTATCCCGGGCAAGAGTGCTATCGGTATCGAGATCCCTAATGATGTTCCTACACCGGTACAGTTAAGAGGTCTCGTCGAGACCAAGGAATTCAAGGCATCTACGCCTCTTACCGTTGCTCTGGGAAGAGACATTCCGGGAAGACCGATCTACTGTGACCTTGCCAAGATGCCTCACCTCATGATCGCAGGATCCACAGGTTCAGGTAAGTCTGTATGTATCAACTCTATCCTTACGAGTATCCTCGTTCACTCTTCACCTGAAGAAGTGCGCATGATCTTGGTAGACCCTAAGGTAGTTGAGCTTTCTGTTTATAACGGCGTTCCGCATCTCATAATGCCTGTTATCACCGATCCTAAGAAGGCAGCCGGTGCTCTTAACTGGGCGGTCACTGAGATGCAGAGAAGATATAAGCTTTTCGAAGAGGGCCAGGTAAGAGATATCAAGGGCTTCAATGAGAAGTATAAGGGCAATCCTGAAGTAGAGCACCTGCCTCTGATCCTTATCGTAATCGACGAGCTTGCAGAGCTCATGATGGTTGCTGCAAAGGAAGTCGAGACATATATCTCAAGACTTGCAGCGCTCGCAAGAGCTGCAGGTATCCACCTGCTCATCGCAACACAGAGACCTTCTGTTGATGTCATTACAGGTGTCATCAAGGCAAATATCGGTTCAAGGATCGCATTTGCCGTTACATCAGGTGTCGACTCCAGAACGATCCTTGATTCCTATGGCGCAGAAAAGCTCCTCGGTAAGGGCGACATGCTCTATGCCCCTATGAGCGCTCCGCAGCCTGTAAGAGGCCAGGGCGCGTTCCTGTCTGACAACGAAGTTGAGAGAGTCGTAGACTGCCTTAAGACAACATACGGCGCTATGTACGACGAGTCGATAATTAAGGATATCGACAGGGTTACAGCAGGCGGAGACCAGGCTTCGGGCGGATCTTCCGGCGGTTCTTCAGGCGGCAATAATGATGGTGCTGACGACCTTTTCAATCAGGCTGTGCAGACAGTAATCGAGAACGGCAGCGCCAGTGTTTCCGTACTTCAGAGAAGACTCGGCATCGGTTATCCGAGAGCTGCAAGACTTGTCGATGAACTCGAGAAGAGAAAGGTTATTGGACCTTTTGAAGGCAGTAAGCCCAGAAAGATTTTGATCACCGAGACCGAATGGCTCGAGATGCAGGCGAGAAAGAATAATGATTAACGCAGCTGAAGCAATATATGACAAGGCCAGCGAACTGGTCGCTATATCCCGTTTTGAAGGGCTTACTTTCGGTTTTGCCGAGAGCCTTACGGGCGGCCTTATATCTGCATCAGTTGTTAATATTCCCGGCGCATCCGCGTCATTTAAGGGTTCTGTCGTATCTTATACGAACGAAGTTAAAGAAAATGTCCTTGGTGTTCCCAGGGAGCTGATCGATACCTATACCGAAGTCTCTGATGAGTGCGCGAAAGCAATGGCAGAAGGCGCCTTGAATGTTCTGGGCGTAGATATTGCGGTGTCTGTTACCGGAATAGCCGGCCCGACGGGAGAACTCCCCGGAAAGCCTGTTGGAACTGTCTATATGGGGTATTGTTGCGTTAAAGGCAACATTTCGGGCACTTTGAGGTTGAACTTTAAGGGAGATAGGGATACTATACGCACCTGTACGGTTTTAGCGGCACTGAACCAGGCAGTTGCACTTATTAAGGATGGTAAGGTTTAAGTGGCTGAGAATACAGGAGTTGAGAATCAGATAAATACGTCCCCGGCAAAGAAGAAGGGGATGAGTTTTGCCTTATCGGCAATAATCGTCGGCATCGGCCTCATCATTACCAAGGGTTCTGGTCTTATCCGTGACGTAATCGTCTCATTGAGATTCAGCGACGGTGTTTTCCGCGATGCATACACACTCGCATTCAATATTCCGGATCTTTTCTATAACCTTCTTGTCGGCGGCGCGATCTATTCGACAGTTGCCCCTTATCTCAGCGCTCAGCTTGCTGTAGGCAAGGAAAAAGAGGGCGTAAAAGTCGTAAGCAAGTTCATTACCGCAGTCTGCATCATAATGGTGTTCTTCTGCACGGTAGGAACGGTTTTCTCAGAGCCTCTTTATGTCATCTACAGCCTTTTCCATGAGGTTAAGAATCCTGAGATAATCCCGCTCGCTGCACAGGCTTCCAAGTTCCTGTTCCCGCAGATATTCTTTATTATGCTTGCTGCTTTATGCAACGGCATACTGATCTCATACAGGAAATTCACGATCACTTCCTTTGCACCGGTTTTCTATAACCTTCTTGTAATCGCAGCTATCTTTTTCTGTGGCGGAAACTCACTTAACAGACTGATGTTTACTACGTTCGGAATCCTTTTGGCGTCAGTATTCTATTTCCTTTTCCAGTATACTTTAGGCTTCAAGCAGATGAAGCAGTTCAGATTCGATTTCCATCTGGCTGACAGGGAACTGATGAAGCTTACGCTCCGCGCTATTCCGATCCTTATCTCCGCATCTGTTGTTCAGATCAATAATATCGTTCTTAACAGCTTTGCTCTGCAGTTCGATGAGGGCAGCGTTTTCGCATTCAGAAATGCATCTTCTGTTTGGCAGATCCCTTATTCGGTATTCGTAGTTGCCATTACCACTGTCATGACTCCTGAACTTTCAGGTGATTTCAAGGCAATGAAATACGTTAAGGCTTCAAACCTCGTTTCCCATTCATTGAGAAGCGCTCTTTTCATGACGATCCCTTCAGCAGTATTCATTGCTGTTCTTAATGTCGATGTTGTAAAGGCCATATACCAGTGGCATTCGAACTATACTGATGCTCATGCTGCAGCTGCAGCCACATTCCTCTTAGGCTTCTGCAGTTCGATAATCACGGCAACGGTAGTCCATGTATTTAACCAGGCATTCTACGCGATCGGCCAGACCAAACTGCCGCTCCTGGCTGGCATTATCGGACTTGTTGTAAATCCTCTTGCGTGCCACCTTATGATCTCTTTAGGTGTAGGCCCGCTGTCACTTTCTCTTGCATATTCATTTACAAATATCTGCCAGATGGTAATGCTCTCTATCATGTACTGCAGACGCAAGGAATTAGCGCCCGGAGGCATCGTCAGATTCCTCGTCAAGGCGGCTGTCTGTGTTGCGGTTATGGGACTGGGAATTTTTATTCTTGACAGATTTGTTCCTGCAATGGGTGGAAAACTTTCGCAGCTTATTATAATCTCTATAAAGGGAGCAGTTGCAGTCATCATTTACTTCGGTATGGCGGTGCTCCTCAGAATGCAGGAAGCCACTGAGTGGATCAACAAATTTAAATCAAAGGTGTTTAAGAAGACCGCAGCGAAAA
>JAEFBC010000116.1 GCA_016292155.1 Saccharofermentans sp.
GCTTGATAGCGTCATAGCGCTGTCCGCCCTGATTAAAATTGCTGTTCTCCATTATTAATTCCTTCCTTTCAAAAGTTTTTCCTTAACTAAATCTAAGATCTCGGCAGGAACCATCTTTGATAAGTCTCCGCCATATGAGCCCACTTCCTTTACCATCGAAGAACTGATAAGCGACAGATCATCTCTGCAGGGCAGGAGCACAGCGTCGTAGCCTGAATAAAGCAGGCGGTTGGCAAGTGCGTGCTCTGATTCATATCTGAAGTCAGACTCTGATCTGATGCCTCTTACGGAAGCACAGCATCCGAGCTGCTGGTAAAGGTCAACCAGAAGGCCGCCCCATGCCATGACTTCGACATTGTCCAGATTATCGTTCTTGAGCGACAGCTTGATGAGCTCAACACGTTCTTCAGGAGTAAATATCGGCTTCTTTGCAGCATTCTCCATGACTGCAATAACAAGTTTATCACAGAGCTTGCTCGCTCTTCTAGCAATGTCTCTATGTCCTCTTGTAAAAGGATCGAACGTCCCGGGAAAGAGCATTACCTTCAAAACCATTATCCTCCAATATTAATATCCTTAAAAAATGTTAACACTGTAAGCCCATAACTACAAGAACGAACATGCCTCAAACTGTTAAGTTCCGCAGGAATCTCACAGTCTTTGTCATGTTCCACGATCAGCATACCGTCTTTTTTGAGCATACCGAAGGTACTGATAAGCTTTGTGGCCTCATCAAGCCTTAAAGGCACGTCCTTATAGGGAGGGTCCATGAATATGATATCAAATTTCTCGCCTTCCTGCCCTAAGGCCTCCAATGCCTGGGCGACGCTCTTCTTGTAGAACCTTAATTCGTCAGACCCTTCCATCCTTATCTTGCTTATGTTTTTGGAGATGATCGATGCTGCCTGACCGCTCCTCTCAACGAGAGTCACGCGCTTTGCACCGCGGCTTAAGGCTTCGATCCCTATCTGTCCCGAGCCGGCGAAAAGGTCCAAAAACTCGGAATCAGGAACGTATGCCTGTATTATCGAGAACAGAGCCTCCTTGACCTTATCGGTCGTAGGCCTCGTCTTATCTCCTTCAGGCGCCTGTAAAATGGTGCCTCTGAATCTTCCCGTTACTACTCTCGGCATTATAACTGCTCCATCTTCCTTGCAAATCTTAATTCGAACATCTTCTTAATAGATTCGTTTAACCGCTCGGCTTCCTCGCCGCCTTGTTCGATTATCTTGTTTACGGCTTCGGTCGCCTCTGTTGCGATCTTCATATCAGTATAAAGGTTTGCTGCGCGAAGTGTAGGGATACCGTGCTGTCTTGTGCCGTAGAAATCGCCGGGGCCTCTTAATTCCAGGTCCTTCTCTGCGAGTTCGAAACCATCTGATGATTCGCACATCATCTTCATTCTTGAGAGCGCGAGTTCAGATCTGGATTCGGATACCAGCAGACAGTAAGACTTCTTGTCGCCTCTTCCGATACGTCCTCTTAACTGGTGAAGGGTTGAAAGTCCGAACCTGTCCGCATCCATGATTATCATGACATTGGCATTCGGATTATCGACGCCGACTTCAATAACTGTAGTTGAAATAAGTATCTTGATATCGCCGGCGATAAAACGCTCCATCGTCTCGAGCTTGTCCTTCTCCTTCATGGATCCGTAAAGGACAGCGCTCTTATACTGCGAGAGATTGCTCATCGAATCGACCTGTTTCTTCATGTCGAAAACGCTTGTTACGCTCTCATCTCCTCCAACAGGTTCACCTACAAGATAGTCCGAACCTGCCTCGGTCTCATCTTTATCAATTTTCGCGCAGACGATATATACCTGCTCTCCTGCAGCAAGCTTGACGCTCATCATCTCTTCTATCGCCTTGCTCTTCTTGGAATTTACGAACCATGTCGTTATCTCCTGACGGCCCTTGGGCTTTTCCCTGATAACGGATGTGGCCATGTCGCCGTAGATGACCATCGCAAGAGTCCTCGGGATCGGAGTTGCTGTCATTACGAGGTTGTGGACGCTCTTTATCGTGCCGTCCTTGCCTTCGTCCTTGAAAAGGAGCTTCTCCCTCTGCTTAACACCGAATCTGTGCTGCTCATCTGCTATTACGAGCGCAAGATCGTTAAAGCTTATATCGTCAGTCAGGAGTGCATGCGTTCCGATAATCACCTTAGCTTCACCTGCTGCGATCTTGTCTTTTATCTCAGCCTTCTCAGAAGCCTTTGTCTTGCCGAGCAACAGAACAGGCTCCATGCCGCTGTTCTTCATAAGAGCCGATATGGTCTTATAGTGCTGCGTGGCAAGTACTGATGTAGGTGCAAGAAGAACTGCCTGCTTGCCCATCAGTGCTGTAATGAGCATGGACAGGGCTGCGACCATCGTCTTGCCTGAACCTACGTCACCCTGGATAAGTCTGTTCATTGGAGTTGTAGACATAAGGTCTGTCTGAACGTCCCTGAATGCAGCCGTCTGATCTGATGTCAGGGTGAATCCGAGATTGCTCTTTATCTGGTTCCATCTTGCTGCAAGGTCGCGGCTTATGGCGTTCGGACCTGAAGGTATTACCTGCTCGGCGATCTCCTTTACACCGTGGCCGGAACTGTAGAGCTTCATGCCGATGCCAAGAAGGATCAGTTCCTCATAAGCTAACTGTTCCCTCGCTCTTCTCGCATCTTCAAGCGATGCCGGGAAGTGCGCCATCATGTAAGCTTCCTTGGGTGATACAAAGCCTTTCTGCTCAGCAATGCTCAAAGGAATGCAGGATAAGAGTTCATCACCGCAGAGCTTTAATGCCGTTGATACCCACTTCGAGATATTGCTGGATGTAAGTCCTGCAGTTAAGTGATATACAGGTCTTACGAGCGCATCATCAGCGATCTTCTCGGCCTTCTCGATATAAGGATTTACCATCTGCATCTGGCCGTTAAAGAGAGTGACCTGGCCATGAATGAAGCATTCGTCACCAACTGAGAACTTGCCGGACAGATATGGTGAATTGAAAAAGGTCAGCTTTATCCTGCCTGTGCCGTCACTTACGAAGAAAGTCAGAGGCTTTTTTCTGCTCGTGATGTTAACGGAAGGATTCGTCATAACCGTTCCTCTGAACGATAAGTCATAACCCGTGCTGTCATCAATGCGGTCGGTCATGTCGAATGAACCGATCGTGCCGACTTTAGACCAGTCGTCGTATCTCCACGGGATAAAAGCTATAAGGTCGTAGATCGTATAGATATCGAGCTTTGCGAGCTTCTCTTCAGCAGAAGGACCGACACCGTAAAGATCGGTAACAGGATTAGACAGATGGATAGCTGCCATGTCTTATATCCTCCTCTTGCAGAAAGAGGCGCACGGACAGATGTCACACTTGGGTGACTGGGATGTGCAATATTTTCTTCCGAGATCGACGGACAGATGTCCTATCGCGATCCACTGATCCTCAGGAAATACCTTCATTATGTCCTTCTCGACCTTTGCAGGGTCCGTGCTCTCTGTTATTCCTATTCTCTTCATTACGCGCTTGCAGTGCGTATCAACGACTACTGCAGGCGTGCCGTAGATCTCTCCCACGATAAGATTCGCGATCTTCCTGCCTATGCCGGGGACCTCCATCAGAAGGTCAACATCGTTAGGGATAACGCCTCCCCATTCTCCGGTCATCTTCCTGGCAAATGCCATGACAGATTTGGTCTTCGAAGCCGTAAGACCGCAGGGCTTAATAATGGCTGCGATGGCTTCAGGATCTTCATTTGCGATCGACTCCATGTCCGGATATCTTGCGAAAAGATCTGCTGCAGTTATATTAACCCTTTTGTCGGTGCATTGTGCGGACAATATGCCTCTTATGCTCAAGTTTTGGGGACAATCGTATTCCAGAGAACATGTGCTGTCCGGAAATTCCTTTGACAGCGCAGTATAAGTCTTATCCGCAAGGGATCTGATTTTCGCAACAGAGGCAGCCAATCTTCTTACTCCTGATCTTCAGGCGGATAAGGGAAAGAGAAAACAAATCTTGCGCCGCCTAATTCTCTTCCTTCGTCACAGATTATCGTCTGTCCGTGACCTGCAAGGATCTGCTTACAGATATAAAGTCCAAGACCGAAGCCTTCGGATTTACGCGAGGCATCTGCCTGATAGAAGCTCTCGAAGATCCTCTGTCTCTTTGATTCCTCGACGCCTGCGCCGGAGTCTTCGACAGAGATGATAATCTTTCTTGTCTTGGGATTTGTCTCTGTGGATATCTTTATCTCGCCGTTCTGAGGCGTGAACTTAATGGCGTTTGTGATGATGTTGATTATTACTCTGCAGAGCTGCTGAGCCTCGCCGTATGCAATGATGCCGGGGCCCGGATCCAGTGACTTGATGACCTTGATCTGCTTATCCGTAAGCTGCGCTTCAAGGTTATCTACGATGTCATTGATCATGTCATTGATATTGAACTCTTCCATCATGTCAGGATCAGGGTGGGACAAAGAAGAAGCCTCTGTCATCTGCGTTACGAGCATTCTGATCCTGTCAGTCTGCTGTTTGATGAGTTCGAGATAGTGATCCTGCTTATCCTCAGGGATAGTGCCGTCCAGCATGGCGGTAACAAATCCGTTTATGGATGTAAGAGGGGTTCTTATGTCATGCGCGATAGATGAGATGAACATCTCTCTGTCGTGCTCCTGGTTTTCGAGTGATTCGATCATCTTGTTGACCGTGCTGCCCATCTCGGTAAACTCCGAAGACACAGACAAAGTCGTGTAGTCATTGGCATCTGAATATCTGGGGCTGACTCTTACGGAATAGTCGCCTTCAGCAACCTTGGAGATCGCCTGCGAGATATCCTTGATAGGCATGAGGCTGAAGTATACGAAAACGGCATAAAGAACGATTGCAATGATCATCGCTACCAGTGCAGGGATAAGGATTACTTTGATATATTCTGCCTTCGTCTGCTCCGTGCCTTCGCTGTTGCTTACGAGAACATAATAATCAGTACCTGTGATACTGGCGCAGCTGATGGATATTACCCTTCCGGTATTAGTCGAACTGATGCTCTGCTTGCCTGCGGATGAAGCCCTCTCGATAAGATCGAGCACTTCCTTCTGGGTGATCTTAAAAGGCGCTTCATCAGTCGTCGTGATATTATCCGAAGAATCGAGAACAAAATTATTGCGGCAGAATATCCTTCCGGTCTTATCTGTGATATAGAGCGAACCGCTGGAACTGTATGTCTGGGAATTGACGAACTTGTCTACGATCCTGGAATTCTTGAAGTTCTCTGTTCCGTCATCGTTAAGTGTGTACTCGAAAGGAACAGACTGCAGAGATGTTATGGTGTTGATATCCGAAGCCAGGTCAACAGCAGCCCTGTCAGTGCCTGTTTTGACATTGAGGATAAGGCTGTTATACATATTCTCATAGGAAAGGAACAACAAGACTGCAAATACAATCAAAGTCGTCAGCACAAGAAAAGTTATAAGAAAAACGGCAAATCCCGCCGATACCCGCTTACCGTCAGCTCTCGGCGCCATTAATTAATTACCTCGTCTCGAATTTATAACCCTTGCTCCAGACGGTCTTAATGCTCCAGTTCTGCTCCCTGTCGGGATTCTCGATCTTCTCTCTGATACGCTTGATATGGACGTCGACTGTACGTGATTCTCCGTAAAAATCATAGCCCCAAACGTTCTCCAGGAGTTGTTCTCTGGTAAAGACTCTGTTGGGATTGGATGCAAGGAAGAATAAGAGCTCAAGCTCCTTGGGCGGCATGTAGATCTCATTTCCGTCTACACTTACTACATAACGGATCTTGTCAACGGAAAAACCGGGATAGGTAATAACGTCAGCAGATCCTTCGCTCTTCTCGGACGGTGCGGGAGCAGCGTCACGCTTATCTGTTCTTCTCAATACTGCCTTAACTCTGGCAAGTACTTCCTTAGGCTCAAACGGCTTCGGGATATAGTCATCGGCACCAAGCTCAAGACCGACGATCTTATCGAGAGTATCGGTTCTTGCGGTGAGCATGATGATGGGACAATCTGATGTCTTTCTGATCTCACGGCAGATATCGTTGCCGTCCATGCCGGGAAGCATGAGATCAAGTATTACGATGTCAGGTGCAAAACTGTTGAAAGCTGCAACGGCCTTATCGCCCTGCATGCATGTGGAGACCTGATATCCCTCTTTCTCAAAGTAAAGCTTAAGAACTTCAATGATGCCCGGATCGTCGTCTACGAGCAAAACCTTGTTAGCTGCCATAAGATCACCCCTGGTCTACAACTCTCTTGGTTTTTCCCGTTTGTAACAGTGTTACAAACCTTTACTCTCCGTCAGAAGCAGAGCTTCCAACGTCGAAATTGTTGATCTCGGCTGTATAAGAATCCAGATCTGTGAAGTTCTTATAAACCGAAGCGAAGCGGACGTAAGATACGCGGTCTATGTCCATGAGCTTCGTCATAATAAACTCGCCGATTTCGGACGAGGTTATCTCTTTATTAAATCTCTCTTCTACGAGATGTGTAATATCGGAAACGATATTCTCCTTGACCTGCTGTGATACTCCGCGCTTCTGGCATGCAACGTCCAAACTTCTCAAGATCTTATCCGGATCGTAGAGCTGCTTGGTTCCGTCCTTCTTGACTACCATCGGCTTTAAGCCTTCGATCTTCTCAATTGTCGAAAATCTTGCGCCGCAGACAAGACATACACGTCTTCTTCTGACAGCAAAGCCGTCATCGGTCGGTCTTGAATCCAGGACCTTGTCGTCATTCGCGCCGCATTTTGGACAGATCACGGAATTACTCCCTTAAATTACTGTCCGTCCTTACCGAACATGAACCAGGGCTTAGCAGACTTCTGAGCCTTCTCTTCTGCTACAGGAGCTACGTTAGCCTGAGGTCTTCCGCCCATCTGTACGGGCTGCTGTGAAGGAGCCGGTGCAGGTGCGGGAGCTGCCTGCTGAGGCATGGGCTGAACAGGAACCTGCTGTACAGGAGCCTGAACGGGAACCTGCTGAACGATCTGAGGTGCAGGTGCAGGCTGTACAGACTCATCGCCGAATCTGAAGCCGGGCTGAGGTCTCTGTACCGGAACGGGTGCCGGTGCGGGCTCGGGCTGTCTGGGTGTGTAGTCTGTTCTCGGCTGAGGAGCAACAGGCTGTCTTGCTGAAATCAATGTAGGATTCTCTCTGGAGAGAACTGATGTGCTTGCTCTGTGTCCTGCAGAAGCATTGACTGTTCCGTCAAAACCGGAAGCGATGACTGTGATCATGAGCTCATCTTCGAGTGAATCGTCAACGACTGCACCAACGATGATCTCTGCTTCAGGAGCTGCTGCCTGACGAACGATGGATGAAGCAGCGTCGATCTCGGAAAGACGCATTCCTCTTCCGCCTGTGAAGTTAAGGATAACACCTGTAGCTCCGTCGATCGTTGTGTCGAGGAGAGGTGAATTGATAGCCTGCTTGATAGCAAC
>JAEFBC010000117.1 GCA_016292155.1 Saccharofermentans sp.
AAGAGTAAGTGTCGATTTTGCCCAGCAGAGATATGATTCGATCTCTGATATCCAGAAAAGCTATTCCGAGCTGATAAGCCTTCTTGATATCGCGCAGATCAAAAGGAGCCGTATCGAGACGATCAATATTCCGCATTTTATTTGGAAGCAGGGAAAAGGCCTTAATAACTTCAGGGTTGTGGATATTGGAAACGTACCTGTTTTGCAGATAAAACTGATTCAGGAATAACAGGGATCTGAGATCAGGATATTATTTTCCGGACAATTTTTATTTTTTCTTGACATCTGTGGTTTATATGTGTAAACTGACATTGGTTTACAACAATAAACCCTAATAAAACTATAGGCAGGTCATTATGGAAGAATTGATTTTGTGTGAGTCAGAAAAGCGTTTGATGGAGATCATCTGGGAAGAAGAACCTATTGAATCCGGCAAGCTTGTTAAGATTGCCAATGAGAAGATCGACTGGAACAAATCAACCACATATACGATTCTTCGTAAGCTCGTCACAAAGGGCTTTGTCAAGAATGAAGATACGGTCGTAAGTGCCCTGATCCCTAAGGAGAAGGTATTGATCTCTGAGAGCAATCAGATCGTAGAAGACAGCTTCTCAGGATCTCTTCCTAAATTTGTTGCCGCATTCTTCGGCAGCAAGAAGACACTTACGGACAAGGAAGCCGATGATCTGATAAAGATCATCAAGGATAATATGAAGGGAGACTAAAGGTGGGTGCTTTATTCTTTAAAGTGCTTGAGATGTCCTTAATGGGCAGCGTAGTAATTCTGATTACTATTCTTGCAAGATTTTTCCTGCGTAAAAGATCCAAGACATTCATCATGATCTTATGGGCTGTAGTGGCCTTAAGACTTATCGTGCCTTTTGGTTTTGAATCCGCTTTCAGCATCTTTAATTATGTTCCTCTTCCGACGCAGGGTATGCCTGCTGCCGTTGAGGTCTCTGAGGCAGTATTGCCTGACAGTGAGCCGGCTGTCATCCAGGCTCCTGTTAACGATCCTGCAGACTATGCAGAAGCTCCTGTTTATAATGAAGCACCTGCTTATAATGAAGTTCCTGTAAATGCTGAAGCTCCCGCCAGATCTGCCAACGAAGTCAGCACAGGGAATAAGGCTGAAGCAAAGAATCTGCCTGATATCAGATCGGTCGTTGCTATTATCTGGTTTACCGGAATGGTTGTATTTACAACATATATCTGCGTCCGTTATTTCGATCTTAAAGATAAGCTTAAGAATGCAAAGAAGATCGCTAAGAACGTTTATGAGTGTGACAACGTAAAGTCGCCTTTTGTCTTCGGGTTCATCGTTCCGAAAATGTATCTGCCCGATACTCTCGATGAAGCCGAGAGAGAATACGTTATGGTTCATGAGAGCACTCATATAAGACACGGTGACTGGCTCAAGAAGCTTCTTGGAATCGCTATCCTTGCTGTGCATTGGTTCAATCCTCTTGTATGGGTCGCATTTACGCTTTTCGAGCAGGATATAGAGATGAGCTGCGATGAGACGACGATCTCCACTTTGGATGCTGACTTAAGGAAAGCATATGCGATATCTATCGTTTCCTATGCCAAAGCCAGCAACAACAGCAACAAGAAGTATATGGTAACCCCCTTGGGATTCAGCAAGAATGCCTTCTGTAAAGCCGAGGTAACTAAAAGAGTAATGAATATCGTAAACTTTAAGAAGGGTACCAAGGTTACAACTATAGCTATTTTAGCTGTCGTTCTGGTCCTTGCAGCTGCATGCGCATTTAATTCCAAGTCCGGTTCAGGCAAGATACCTGTATCAAAGGAATCTGCCAATTTAGAGGAAAAACCGGAAACGTCAGAAGATACAACTGAAGATACAGCAGAAGCTGCAACAGAAGATACGATGGCTACAGAGCAGACCACGATATCTAAACTGGCTTCTAATGATCACAAGTTTGTAAATGGTGTCTGCACGGATTGTGGAAAAGTTTGGAATGAATACTATTACGAGACACTTAGCAAACTGGATACACAAGGTCCTTCCGAATGGAAGTCCATATATGGTCCGGAGTCCGATACAATGCTTTATCCCGGTGATTACGTTCAGTTTGTCGGACATAGTAAGGATGCAGGTTATATTTTATATCACTGCCTTGATCAGAGACCTGTCAGTGAAAGTTTAACTCTCGATTTCTCCAAGAGCGGGAAAAAGCCAAGCATAAGCTTCAACTATACATATAGCATGGGAGAGTATTCCGTGGATGTCGGTATTGTGGATTATAAATTCACATACTGGATCGGTATCGATGCTGAAGCAGGTGAATTCGAAAAAATATTTGAATCGAAGGAATCATTTGCGAAGAATTGCAGGTTCTATCTTTTCGTAAAAGATAAGGGTTCAACATCCGGATCAGATGTATGGTCCAGTATGGAAGAATCGGATATCAGAAAACTGTTCGAAGGACAGAAGGACTGCACGTTCTATACCAAAGATGAGATGATCGACATGTTCTGGTCGCATTATGACCGGATGCTTCAGAGTATGGATAATGCACTTGTAGTCATGGATACGTCACTGGCTGATGCCGGATTCAACTGGAAGAAGAAATCCGAGGGCTGATCAATGATCCGGAAATTAATATTACCGCTTATGTGCGTGCTGATCGTTTTAATCAGCGCTTGCTCAAACAGTACCTATAAAAGCGAAAATGCAGCCGATCTGAGCGTTGGTGTTGCCGATGTGACAATGGAAATAAGAGAAGGAATATTGTATGTCACGCCTTATAAAGGTCCGACTTACAGGACATCGGTGGAAGCTGATGATATCAGTGTCTTAAGACCTGATATCGGAACCGGAAAGGGCGGATCAATGTGTTCAGCTACTGTCTTAAAGGACGGCAGGACCGTAGCGACATTCGACCGTTCATATGTGGACAGTTCGGAAATTACAAAAGCGGATCTGGAACATCATTTCGGACATGTAACAAGAATTATGACACCGTCTGAAACGATAACCGCAATCACACTTTCTGTATTTATATGTGTAATTGCGGCCGCCGCAGTGATCATCTTTCTCATAAGGAGAAAGGAACAGAAAAACAGTCATATAAACGCTGTCTCTAAGAGTAGTACAGAGAGCGATTATATAAGTAAAACAAACGAGGGGGAGAGAAAATGAAAAAGCTTATTTCAGCAGTCTTAAGTGGTGTTATGTTGGCTTCGGTCTTTCTTTGCGGCTGTAATACCATGCCTGGAGAGCAGGAAGCAACAGAGACTGAAACAACGGCAGAGGCAACTGCAGTGGAGACCGAGCCTGAGCCACCGCATATAGACGTTGACAGGTATAACCGTATAAAGGGTTTTTATTCTTTCAAACTGCCTGAAGGCGGTAATTCTATTCAGCTCTATGATGACACTATAAGAGGCGGATGCAGTTATTTCATAGATGATGATCAGATCTATTTCGGCTATACCTCTTACAGAAACGAATCTTCGCTTACTTTGCGCATCGATCCTCTATCCGACGTAGCTAATGTTGAATTCGAACTTATTTATGGCGATACACGCTATTACGGTATGAATTCGGGTGATTCAATCCCGCTTGACGGATTTGAAACGTTTATCGATGCTGTAATCGAAAAGGATGAGTCTGCTGTCCGTATCTATGATGATACTGCATGGGAAGCAAACAAGGATAATATCAGGAAGGATCTTCCTATCGTTTACGCCAGATTGATCAAGTTCTCTAATGCGGCATTCGAGCAGCTCGGCTTTGGATTTGAAGAGCTCGGTATTCCATTTGGAGATAAATACAGATCTGTTGATCCCTCCCAGCTTACGAGCCAGGAGATCGATATCAAGAATGAATGCAGATTTGTAAACGGTGTTTGTGAAGACTGCGGAAAGCATTGGGCAGATTATTACTATGAAGCAGTCGGAAAGCTTGGCTATATCGATACCAATTCCAAATGGTGCTCAGTATATGGACAGCGTTCAGCTTCAATGTTCGACCCCAGCGATTATGTTCAGTATTC
>JAEFBC010000018.1 GCA_016292155.1 Saccharofermentans sp.
CTGCTTACAAGGGGAATAGGGATCTGAAATAAGTAATAACAGGTGAAATAAATGATTGAATTCAACAATGTATCATTCGAGTACGGGGATGGTACCGGCATTGTCTCGGATCTTGATCTGAAGATCCGTGACGGCGAGGTCATTCTCCTGTGCGGAGAATCAGGGTGCGGCAAGTCGACGCTTATCAGGATGATAAACGGCCTGATACCAAACTACTATAAAGGCGAGCTGTCCGGCACTGTTACTGTGAACGGAAACGATACGGCAGATACTCCCTTGCATGTTCTTGCGGAGGATGTAGCTTCTGTTTTCCAGAATCCGAAAACACAGTTCTATAATGTCGATTCGACCGAAGAGATGGTCTTCAGCCTTGAGAACCGCGGAAAGAGCCGTGAGGAAATGGACGCCAGACTCCGTTCCACGGTTGAAAAATTAAGAATGGAAAACCTCCTGGGCAGGAATCTTTTCAAGATGTCGGGAGGAGAGAAACAGAAGGTCGCGTGCGGCTGTGCAGATACTTCAGGCGCTGATATCATCGTTCTGGACGAACCGTCATCAAACCTGGATCTTCATACGATAAAGGAATTAGCTGAGATCATAAAGGTATGGAAAGAGGAGGGCAAGACTGTCGTTATCGCAGAGCACAGGCTCTACTATGTCCTTCCGCTGGCAGACAGGGTCCTCTACTTAAACAAGGGAAAGATAGAGCTTGAATGCACGCCTGACGAACTTATCTCTTTAGGACGCGAAAAGCTCTCCCGGATGGGTCTTCGAAGCACTGACATTATGAATCTTCCTCTTAAAGGCGAGCCCGTAAATGAGGATGACCGTATCGTAATCGCAAACTTCCACTATACCTACCCCGGAAGACTCCAGGAGTCACTGACGATCCCGTGCATCAATATCGCAAGAAATTCGATAATAGGAATAGTCGGAGATAACGGTGCCGGAAAGAGTACTTTTGCAAGAGCCCTCTGCGGCCTTGAGAGAGGTGCTACCGGCAGCGTGGAATTTGACGGAAACATCTATGCCAGAAGAAAAAGGCTTAAGAATACATTCATGGTAATGCAGGATGTCGGACACCAGCTTTTCACCGATTCCGTTGATGAAGAGATGAGGTTCAGTCTTAACAAGGAAGATGAGACGTCAGATGAGAGAGTAAAAAACATACTTGATGAGTTAAATCTCTCGGACAAAGCGGAAAGGCACCCGCACTCGCTTTCAGGCGGCGAGAAGCAGCGTGTCGCGATCGGAAGCGCAGTCATATCAGACAGGGAGATCATCGTCTTTGACGAGCCGACATCAGGCCTTGATTACCGTCACATGAAAGCCGTGTCAGGTCTTATCAGGGATCTGAAAGCAAAGGGCAAAACGATCTTTATAGTTACGCACGATCCTGAGCTTATCGCCGAATGCTGCGATGAGCTTATCTACATTCAGGACGGCAAAGCCATCGAGTACGGAAAGCTTACCCGTGAGATGTACGACAGATGGCTCTACAGGACCAGTACGCTTAAAGAGAAAAGGATCATTGAAGACGATCAGATAACTGCCTTAAAGCGTCTGTGGCAGCTTGCGCATAAAGAGCACCCGAGGCTTATCGCATCAATTATCAATGCGGTAATAGGAGTGACCGGAAATATCCTTCCTTATATCGCTGCAGCTAAGGTCATAGAGATGCTGATTTCCGGCGTTACAGATCTTAAGGAATACTTATGGTGGTGCGTTCTCGGATTGGCCGGATTTGTCATAAAGACGGTATTCTACAGTATCGGACTGGGCTTAAGCCACAAGGCGGCCTTTAATACCCTTGCCGATATCAGGAAAGCCATCTTCGACAAGCTCCCGAAAATGCCCCTTGGCACGATTATCGACACCTCATCCGGCAAGTTAAAGCAGATAATCGTCGATGAAGTCGAGAGTATGGAAAGACCGCTTGCCCACATGATCCCTGAGATGACCGCGAACATCCTGGGAACTCTTACCATCTGGGGCTACCTTATGTGTGTCGACTGGAGAATGGGGCTTATCACACTCATATCGATCCCTGCAGGTCTTGTTTTCGCGCTCTTCATCCTGATCGGATACAACAGGGATTACGAGGGCTCGGTAAGGACTGTCCAGAAGATGAACAACTCGATCGTCGAGTACATCAGAGGCATTGAAGTCATAAAGGCTTATAACCAGGGCGACAAGTCCTATGCCAAGTTTAAGGACAGGGTGCTGGCGACGGCAGAATACTACTACAACTGGATGAAGAAGATCCAGTACAAGTGGTCGCTCGCTTACGCAATCGCTCCGTCAACACTCGTTACCGTGCTCCCTTTAGGATGGGTCATGTACGTTAACGGTTCGATCAGCATGGGAACATTTATAACGTCGATCATGCTGTCAATGTGCATCGTCGGACCCGTGATGAACGCGATCAATTTCGCCGACACCTTTACAAAGGTAAAGACGATCCTGGGCACTGTTGATGAGATCTTATCGGGCAACGAACAGCGTCACAGCGAGAAGCCTGTCCTGATAAAAGATCACAGCATAAAGATGGACAACGTATCTTATTCATATCACAAGGGCACACAGGTCCTTCACGATATAACGCTTGAGGTTGAAGCGGGCAAGATGACTGCTCTCGTCGGACCTTCCGGCGGCGGCAAGTCCACCATCGCCAAGCTCATAGCAGGCTTCTGGGATGTCGAGGACGGCACGGTCACGATGGGCGGCATCAATCTCAAGGACATCCCCCTTAAGCAGTTGTACGATCAGGTGGCATACGTATCACAGGATATATACCTGTTCAACGACACTGTAATGAACAACATAAGAATGGGACAGATGAATGCTACGGATGAGGAAGTCATTGCGGCTGCCGAAGCATCCGGATGCAGACAGTTTATCGAAGGTCTCGAAAAAGGCTTCTCCACCATGGTCGGCCAGGGCGGCGCACACCTCTCCGGCGGCGAGAAGCAGCGTATCGCGATCGCCCGTGCCATGATCAAGGATGCTCCAATCGTTATCCTTGATGAAGCAACGGCTTATATCGAT
Source organism: Saccharofermentans sp. (assembly GCA_016292155.1). Classification (GTDB taxonomy): domain Bacteria; phylum Bacillota; class Clostridia; order Saccharofermentanales; family Saccharofermentanaceae; genus Saccharofermentans. The sequence continues at coordinate 3,049 of JAEFBC010000018.1, forward strand.
CCTGAGAATGAAGCAGTTATCCAGAAGGCAATAGGTAACCTTATCAGGAACAAGACCGTCATCGTTATAGCGCACAGGCTGTCCACGATCACCGATGCAGATAATATCGTGGTTGTCGAACAGGGAACCGTAAGGGATTCCGGAACTCACGAGGAACTGCTCAAGAGATGCGGCCTTTACCGTCTCATGTGGAACGCCCACGTAGGCGTGGAAAGTGCAGGTGTAGCATGATCGAAGCATTAGGCAGGATATTCCGTTTCGCAGGAAGCGAGAGAAAGAATATCTACAAGTCTATATTCACGAGTTTTCTTAAAGCTGTTTTCTCTATGCTGAGGATCGGTGCGATCTATCTGATAATCATTGCCCTCGTGGACGGAAACGATACATATCTGCCGGCATGGGGCGCATTGGCGATCATGCTCGCAAGCATTCTCGGAATGGCTCTGACAAGGAACATCTCTCTTCTTCAGCAGACTCATGCGGGTTATTACATGAGCGCGGACAAGAGGATGGAGATCGCGCAGAAACTGAAAAGAGTCCCCATGGGCTTTTTCAATGATAACAGCGTGGGAGAGATAACCGGCATTACCACAACGGTAATGGACACCGTGGAAAATCTCGGCGTGTCCGTCCTGGTACTTGTGCTGGGCGGATTGATCAATACGGTCATATTCTTCTCTTGTCTTCCGTTCCTTGATATGAGGATAGCCGCAGTCGTACTTACCGGAATGATAGTATACCTGCTCTTTACTTCTATAATGGAGCACCGGTCCAGAACCCTTGCGCCCGAAAGAGAACGCTGCAAGACCATGATCGTATCGGAGGTCCTTGAGAACCTTCAGGGAATGAGCGTAGTTAAGTCGTTCAACCTCGCAGGCAAGGGTGACGCGAGACTGAGAGATGCCATAGATTACTACAAAGACCGCAATATGGGGCTTGAGAAGATGTTCATACCGATCACCATGATCCAGAACATCATACTCAGTGTTTTTAAGATTCTTATAATATTCCTCTCAGTAATTTTCTATCTCGACGGAACAATGCCGCTTGCCACTGCAATGATACTTATCGTTGTCTCATATCAGGTGTTCGCAGAGATCGAACAGACGGATTCAGGCATGTCGATGCTGCGTATTGTAACCGGTTCCTTAGATCAGGTCGGGAAGACAGATGAGATGCCACAGCTGGATCTTAAAGGAGAAGCGGTCAAACCGTCATCTCATGATATCCGCGTAGACAACGTCAGCTTCTCATACGGCGACAAAGACATCCTAAAGGATATATCTCTTACTATTCCTGACAAGACCATGACTGCCTTTGTGGGACCCTCCGGCGCCGGCAAAACGACACTGGCACTTCTTATCTCGAGATTCTGGGATGTAAAGCGCGGAAGCATCTCGATCGGCGGCAAGGACATCAGGGATTACACATTAGACTCACTGATGTCGCAGATAAGTATTGTTTTCCAGGATGTGTATCTTTTCGAGGACACGATCGAAAACAACATCAGGTTCGGCAAACCGGACGCAAGCAGGGAGGAAGTTATCAGGGCTGCCAAGATGGCTTGCTGCCACGACTTCATAATGTCTTTGCCGCGCGGCTATGACACCGTGATCGGAGAAGGCGGCGGCACATTATCCGGCGGCGAGAGGCAGAGGATCTCCATCGCCAGAGCGATCCTTAAAGATGCCCCGATCATTATCCTCGACGAAGCCACAGCCAACGTCGATCCTGAGAACGAAGACAAGCTGAGAGCCGCATTCGATGCTCTCACCGCTGACAAGACCGTTATCATGATCGCACACAGACTCGAGACGATCAGACATGCTGATCAGATCGCTGTGATAAACAACCGCGGTCTTGAAGCCGGAACACATAATCAACTTTTAAGCGAGAACGCTGTTTACAGCAGGTTTGTCCATATGAGACAGCGTGCTGCAGAATGGACCATGTAAAGTTTTTCCTCTCTTATTAACCTTCCTTTTAGGAATCCCCTCCGGAAAACCCGAACCGGAGGGGATTGTACTTTTTGGAGATAATTACCGGAGCGCGGCTGCGGATTTAAAAGCCTCGCGTCTAATACAGTGCCGGTTTCTTGCAGGCTTTTCAAAGCTTTTCTCAAGCTTTTTGCCGGCTTTTGTATGTTCCCTGCCGGCAATTGTCGGTTTTGTTCCAAACCTTTAGTGCTGTTTTGTCGATTTATCAATACAATTGTTATGCCCACAATGGCTGAGACAAATCGACAAGATCTTATACAAGGATTTACCTTAAACCCGGCAAACGTCTGCAAGGATCTCCAAAAAGCCTGCAAAAGCCGACAAATTATCGCCCAAAACCCCTGAAGAAACCGACAGCGTATTAAGGATTTCCCACTAATAGTTGAGCCTTGCATCGTCAGATGGGAGACGGTGTTACGGATATGCAAACTAAAACCCCCGAAGCGGTGCTCCGGGGGTTAAATTGGTTATTTGATTACTAATAAAGAATTATTAGCCGAAGAGTGTGAGCAGGATGCCTGCAGCAACTGCAGAACCGATAACGCCTGCTACGTTAGGACCCATGGCGTGCATGAGCAGGAAGTTGGAAGGATTCTCCTTCTGGCCAACTTTGGAAGCAACACGTGCTGCCATAGGAACGGCGGAAACGCCTGCTGCGCCGATGAGCGGGTTGATCTTCTTGCCGGACAGGAAGTACATAACGATACCGATGAGGAGTCCGCCGACTGTAGCGAAGGCGAAAGCGCAAAGGCCGATGATGATGATCTTAACTGTCTCGAGCTTGAGGAAGTTAGCGCCAACTGCTGTAGCACCAACGGATGTTCCGAGGAAGATCGTTACGATGTTGCACATTGCGTTCTGTGCTGTGTCGGAAAGACGCTCTGTAACACCGGATTCTCTGAAGAGGTTACCAAGCATGAGGCAGCCGAGAAGAGGTGCAACGGAAGGGAGAATGAGAACGCAAACAACTGTTACGATGATAGGGAAGCAGATCTTTTCTGCCTTGGAGACAGGTCTTGTCTGCTCCATCTTTACCTGACGCATCTTCTTGGTTGTGAGCAGCTTCATGATAGGCGGCTGGATCATAGGGATCAGGGCCATGTATGAATATGCTGCGATAGCGATAGCGCCGAGGAGCTCAGGTGCGAGCTTGGATGTGAGATAGATAGCTGTCGGGCCGTCAGCACCGCCGATGATACCGATAGAAGCTGCGCCCTGAGGGTCGAAGCCCAAGAGGCAAGCTACTACGAATGCGAAGGAGATACCGAACTGAGCGCCTGCACCCATGAAGAAGGATGAAGGTCTGGAGATCAGGGGTCCGAAGTCTGTCATAGCGCCGACTGCCATGAAGATGAGGCAGGGGAAGATATCCATCTTAACGCCGATGTATAAGAAGTCGAAAAGACCCGGATCAATGTGCGCACCGGTAACGGGATCGTGATAAGCGCCGCCCAATGCTGCCCAGTTGATGTCGCCCTGGAACCACTCGGGGTGGAAGATTCCGCCGCCGGGCCAGGGGAGGTTTGTAAGGAGCATACCGAATGCGATAGGGAGCAAGAGCAAAGGCTCATACTGCTTCTTGATTGCGAGATAGAACAGGATGAACGAGATGAGGATCATCACGCCCTGCTGCCACGTCATCGTGGCAATACCTGAGGTCTCCCACAGATTTTTTAATACTTCTAACATTACCTGCTACCCCCTGATCAAGAAATCGTTACCAAAGGTGTGCCTGTGTCAACAGATGCGCCCTTTGTTACGAGAACCTGAGCAACTGAACCGGAGCAAGGTGCATAGATCTCGTTCTCCATCTTCATAGCTTCGAGGATGCAAACGAGCTCGCCTTCCTTAACTGCCTGACCGACAGCGACCTTAACGTCAAGGATCGTACCGGGCATAGGTGAGTTAACAGGTGTTGTGCCTGCGGCAGCAGCGGCAGCGGGTGCAGCGGCGGGTGCCGGAGCAGCAGCGGGAGCGGCAGCAGGAGCAGGAGCAGCTGCAGGTGCAGCAGCTACAACAGCAGTTGTCTTGATGAGATTGGCCTTGCCTTTCTCGACTTCTACCTCATAAACTTTATCGTTGATAGTTACGTTATAAATCATGGATGTTCTCCTTTAATCTTTTTCGACC
>JAEFBC010000118.1 GCA_016292155.1 Saccharofermentans sp.
AATTTACTGTTATGAGAAACAAAAACCACATTGAGAGGCATTACACTAAGTGGGGATATATATTTATCATCCCTTTTGTAGTTGTATTCCTCATCTTTAATTTCTGGCCGTTGGCAAGCACTTTCTACTATGCATTCTGTTATCTGAAGCATGCCGGCAATACAAATCCGGAGTTCCTGCCTTCGATCGGCGAGCCTTTGTTCAAGAACTTTACTGAAGTATTCAAGGCCAAGTCATTCTATAGTGCATTGCAGAATACATTTCTCTTCTTCCTGGCTTCGACCATCCCTGAGTGGATCCTGGCATTCTGGCTCGCTGTAATGATGACTGACAGAAGGATGCACATCAAAGCCAGATTCATTTGGAAGCTTGCATTCTTTTTCCCCAAGCTCATGTCAGGCGGCATTCTCGGTGTTAGCATAACTTCAACAATAGTCGGTTTTGTCGCTAATGCTGCAGGTCTTTCTGCTGCAGCAATGTCCATGAACGGTTTTGGACTTACAGAGAAGGACATGGAGTTCGTATTATCGGTAAAGTTTATCATTATCGTTGCATCCATTCTTCTGCATTTCGGCATCACGTTTATCTATGCGGTTGCGGGCATCACCGGCATTCCGGTCGAGACATTCGAAGCTGCGGAGATAGACGGTGCCAACAGACTTCAGACCTTCTTTAAAATAACGCTCCCAAGCATGCGTCCGATGCTGTTCTTTATAACCGTTGTATCTGTTGTAGACGGTCTGGGTATGTATGATATCCCTTCGCTTTTCGGCGCATATGACACGACCAGATCTAATCTTACATTGATGATGTACATGAATAACCAGGCATTCCAGGGCTCTTATGCTTACGATAAGGCATCCGCGGTAAGCCTTGTAATGCTTGCCATCTATATTGTTTCTGCCTTGATCGTCTATTTCCTGCTCCTCAGAGATAAGGATGAAGCAAAACTTAAGAAGGCCATCAGACAGGAACGCAGGGAATTGAAGAGAGGAATCTGAGGGAATAGTTATGAGTACTAATGAATTGACATTAACAGCTGAAAAGAAAAGAACTATTGCCCTTAAGATCACAACTTACGTTGTTTCGATCCTGTTGGCGATGCTGATCCTTTCACCTTTTATATTGATGCTTTATCAGACTTTCGGAGAAGAGATCAAAATGGTTAATGGTGCGGGAGATAATAGATATCTTGAGATCAAACCGCGTGATCATATAATTACCTGGAAAGAGTTCAAAGGACTGTTTTCCGAAGGAGATTTCATCGGCTTCAAAAATTCAATGATCGTTACCTGCATAAGCACTTTCCTGAATATCTATTTTTCTGCGATTACTGCATACGCGATCACAGCTTATGAGTGGAAATTAAGAGCGGCATTCGAGAAGTTCATCATCGTTGCCATGATGGTACCGGCCACTGTATCTACTATCGGTTTTGTACAGATGTGCTACAAGTACCATCTGATCAATAACCTTATAATGCTGATCATTCCTGCGCTTGCGACACCGATGACGGTATTCTTCATGCGAATGTACCTGAAAGCTACTTTCTCCAGGGATATCGTGGAGTCAGCCAGGATCGACGGTGCAGGAGAATTCAGGATCTTTAACCAGATCATACTTCCTCTCATGAAGCCCGCTATTGCTACACAGACTATCTTCTGCTTTGTTGCGAGCTGGTCCAACGAATGGGTTCCGAGGATCATTCTCATTGAAGGTGAATCAAGGACGCTTCCTATCATGGGTAGTTATCAGGGCTCGCAGCTTCTTATGGCCATTCCGCCTTTGATCTTGTATTTGTTCCTTTCAAAGTACATCGTCGAAGGCATCGCATTAGGCTCCGTTAAGGCATAATTCAGGTTCGCGAAAACAAAGACGAAAAAGAAACAGAGGGTTGCTTTTGCAGCCCTCTTTTTACATATCTTTTGGAACTATATTTTAGTATAATAAACAAATCACGTTGGGAAATAGGGTTACAGTTATGAGGAACAAAAACCACATTGAGAGGCATTACACTAAGTGGGGATATTTCTTTATCATCCCTTTCGTAGTCGTATTCCTTGCTTTTAATTTCTGGCCTCTGGCCAGCACTCTCTATTATGCATTCTGCGATCTGAAGCATGCGGGAAATACGCATCCTGATTTTCTGCCTTCTATCGGCAAGCCTTTGTTCAAGAACTTTACGGAAGTTTTAAAGGCAAAGTATTTTCACAGCGCCCTTAAGAATTCGTTTTTCTTTTTCTTAGCGTCGACCATCCCTGAGTGGCTCCTGGCATTCTGGCTTGCTGCAATGATGACTGACAGAAGAATGCGTATTAAGGGAAGATTTATCTGGAAGACTGCTTTCTTTTTCCCTAAGCTTATAGCCGGAACGGCCTTGGCAGGAAGCCTTTTGATTCAGTTTATTTCAATCGTGGCAAACGGCACAGGTTATTCTGTGGCAGCTTTTGCTATGAATGGTTTTGGAATCACTGCTGATGACATGAAATTCTTTACGTCAGTACAGTTCATAATCATAGTTGTTTCGATATTTATGCACTTTGGAATCACGTTTATCTATGCGGTTGCGGGCATCACCGGTATACCAGTGGAGACATTTGAAGCTGCTGAGATCGATGGCGCAACCAGAACTTCAATATTCTTCAGGATCACGCTGCCCTGCATTAAGCCTATGCTCTTCTTCATTACAGTTGTCTCTGTTGTTGACGGCATTGGTATGTATGATCTCCCGAGTTATTTCGGAAGTTTCGATACTACCAGATCAAATCTGACTCTGATGATGTATATGCAGAACCAGGCGTTCCAGGGCTCTTACGCATATGACAAAGCTTCTGCCATAAGCCTTATTATTCTTGGTATTTACATTATCCTTGCTGTAATCATTTACTTCATTCTTCTTAGAGATAAAGATGAGATTCAACTGAAGAAGTTGATAAGGCAGGAACGCAGGGAATTGAAGAAGGGAATATGAGGGGTATAGTTATGAGCACTAATGAAGTTTCTTTAACTGCAGAAAAGAAGAAAACCATAGGTCTTAAGATAGTTACTTATATCGTATCTGTCCTGTTGGCGCTAATGGTATTATTGCCGTTTATTTCCATGATCCGTGAGATCTTCGGAGACGAGGTTGTTATCCTTCCTACAGCAAGCGGTAATTTCACCGTTGTTACGAAGCCCAGGGAGACCATGATGACCTGGAAAGAGTTTACTCAGCTCTTTAATAAGCCTACATGGACGGCTTTTGGTAATTTGGTTCTTGTAACTGTAACGAGCACAATACTGAATATTTATTTTTCCGCTATCACGGCATATGCGATCACGGCTTATGAATGGAAGTTAAGAGAGGCTTTCGAGAAGTTCATTATCGTTACCATGATGATCCCCGGCACGGTAGCTTCTATTGGTTTTGTCCAGATGTGCTACAAGTTCCACTTGGCCAATAACCTCGTAATGCTTATCATTCCGGCTATCGCGACGCCGATGACAGTATTCTTCATGAGAATGTACCTGAAGGCAACTTTCTCCAAAGAAGTAGTAGAATCGGCGAGAATAGATGGTGCCGGAGAATTCAGGATCTTCAACCAGATCATGTTGCCGCTTATGAAGCCTGCGATAGCTACACAGACCATATTCTGTTTTGTTGCAAGCTGGTCTAATTCCTGGGTTCCCAGTATCATTCTCATCGATGATAAGGTCAAAACACTTAACGTCCTTAATTATACTTCCGCAACATATGTGCGTGGTGCAGAGCTTTTGATGTGTATTCCACCTGTCCTGGTTTATCTTTTCCTGTCAAAACATATTGTCGAAGGTGTCGCGCTGGGTTCCGTTAAGGCATAACCTTGAGAAAACAAATAAGAGATCAGAGGGCAGCAGACGCTGCCCTTTTTAGTCCCATTAATCTAAAGGACTTTATTGTATTATTAGGCTGACAAATACTTTTTGGAGAATGGGAAATGTTTAGTTTTGATGATATAACAGGCGGCTCTGACGGCATCTTTATTGTCGTAGCCTTAGTGATAATAATCGCTGCAATACTTCTGGTCTTGATGGTCGTGGGTTTCCGCTACAAGTGGCAGAAATACAATATTGGCAGGGAAGAGCGCTTGATGCGCGAGGTCGCGAGCAGAAGAAGGATCAGGGTATCTGATAAGAATGAAGTGCTCGAGCGCGATAATTACACATGCCAGATCTGCGGCATCTCAAAAGATTATCTGGACAGCCTCTGCGAAGGGTTGGGAGATTATCTGCTTTTGGAAGTTGACCATATTCAGTCTGTCTCGCAGGGAGGTACGGGCGATGATATAGATAACCTCCAGTGCCTCTGCTGGCGCTGCAACCGTAAGAAGGGCGGGTACAAGACCAATGATGAAGTCCGCCGCCTGATCGACTACGGAATGGATTATCTGGATGAGAGGTATTGATGCTCCGGTCATTCATTTCGCGGGCTCGGTAACTTATAATATTTCTGTATGAGTGATATTTTAAAGGGCAAGACAGCTATTGTTACCGGAGCAAATTCCGGTATGGGCATGGCAACCGTGAAGGCGTTAAGCGGCATGGGTGCCAGGGTCATCATGCTCTGCAGAAGTGAGAAGAGAGGCCGGGAGGCGCTTACAAAACTTAGCGCAGACGGCCACCGCGACTTGGATCTCATCCTCTGTGATCTTGGTGACTACAGTTCCATAAGAGACTTTGTCTCGCAGGTTAAGAAGAAGTACGATCATATTGATATCCTGGTCAACAATGCGGGCTTTATCTCGCTCGACAGACAGGAGACGAAGGAAGGGCTGGAGAGGCAGTTCGGTATTAATCACATCGGCCATTTTCTTCTTACGACAAGTCTTCTGGATCTTATGGGCGAAGGCGGCAGGATCGTTAATGTTGCGTCAGGTGCGCATAAGACCGGCAAGATCCATTTCGACGATATAAACCTTCACAAGGGATTTAATGTAGTTAAGGCATATTCACAGAGTAAGCTTGCAAATGTTCTTTTTACCAGGGAACTCGCGCGCCGCGTTAAGGACAGGGGCATAACGGTGAACTGCTGCCATCCGGGAGCTGTTGCGACCAACATAGGCATCGACCGTGAGACGGGCTTCGGCAAGACCATAACGGGACTTCTCAAGCCCTTTTTCCAGACACCTGAGCAAGGTGCAAGGACAGCTATATTCTTAGCTTCTGACGATTCTGTATCAGGCATTACGGGTGAGTATTTCTATAAGTGCAGGATCGCAAGGTCTTCCAGGCGCTCGAAGGATCCTGAGCTTGCAAAAAAGCTCTATGAATTCAGCGAGGAACTGATAAACGGGAAAAAGTGATATAATTATCTGCGGATAAAAAAGGGGGATAGGAATTATGATTCTAGGTATTCATCCATTGATTTTATTAATGGCTCTTGTTGGCTTTGCTGCTGAAATACCTGCGGTGATCATTGGCTTCATTATTGTTTCAGGGAAGATCAAGTCTGTTAAGGTCCTGGGTATCGGGTATATCGTTACAGGTATTATCGGAATCGTTACGCAGGCAACTTTCCTCGCACGCAATATCGTCCGCACTTCTGATATCATCAGAATCCTGATTAACGTTGACACAGCTGCGGCAGCTGTATCTTCGCTTTTCGGACTTTTATGTGTCTGCTTATTTGTTCATAAGAACTACGGATGTAAATGGATATATTTTCCGCTGTTTGCACAGCCTATAGTCAGTGCGTTTTCGCGTGTGGTTTCCGGATTTGTCTTAAGCCGTATAGGCGGTGAAGGAGTTCTAATTGCAGGTACGGGCTTTTCCACAAACGTTACTTCACTGGTAACGGGAACTGTTACTGCGATCATTCTGATCGTAGTTTTTTACAGGAACAGGAAGAACGAGAAGATCATTCCTCACGCGTGGATCATCAGGCTCATAACATACTGCTGGAGCCTTGTTATGATCATCGCAAGCATTGGCTTCTATGCTTTCTGTCTTAGTGGCGGA
>JAEFBC010000019.1 GCA_016292155.1 Saccharofermentans sp.
ACGCTGGCTAAGCTTTTGGTACATTTCTATGATCTGAATGACGGCTCGATCTCAATTGGCGGACAGGATATCACGGATATGACTCTTGAAGCTCTTAATGATGAGATCTCATATGTATCACAGGAGCAGTTCCTCTTTAATACAACGATATATGAGAACATCCTTATCGGAAAGCCTGATGCAGACAGAAGCGAGGTCCTTGCTGCTGCCGAACGTGCGCAGTGCAGTGATTTTCTTGAAAGACTTCCTATGGGAATAGATTCAAAGGTAGGTGACAGCGGAAAGATGCTGTCAGGCGGTGAGAGACAGCGTATTGCTCTTGCAAGAGCGATCTTAAAGGATGCGCCTATCATTGTTCTCGATGAGGCTACTGCATTTATAGATCCGGAGAATGAGGAGAAGATGAATGCTGCTATTTCGCAGGTCATCAGGGATAAGACCATCATCATCATCGCTCACAGACTTCCTTCGATCGTTGAAGCTGATCAGATCGTTGTTCTTAATGACGGGAACATCAGTGATATAGGCACTCACGAAGAACTGCTTGGCAGAAATGATGAGTATAAGCATCTGTGGGATGCCCAGGCAAAGACAGGTGAGTGGCAGATAAAGGAGGGAGTGTAAGACTATGATCAAGTTAATACATAGGATCGTCGAAGCTGCCGGCAAGAGAAAACTCAGGATCAGACTGGCATATATCTTTTGTTTTATAAAAGGACTTCTTATGAAGAGCCCTGTCATCGTAGCTTTTGTTGTCATTGACAGATTCTTGCAGGGAACTGATGTTACAGATCTGTTTATGAAGGCTTCGATCGCCATGGCAGCGATCCTTCTGCTCCAGATTTTTGCTCAATACATCGGTGACAGGCTTCAGTCTGCGACGGGCTTTGAGATGTTCGCAGATATGAGAATAGCAATAGGTGAACATCTTAAGAACCTTCCGATGGGTTACTACACTGAAGGAAACATAGGTAAGATCTCATCGATCCTTACTACTGATATGTCCATGGTCGAGGAAGTGTGCATGTCACAGATCGCCCAGCTGATGACGTATTTCTTCTCAGAAGCGATCATGATCATCTTCCTCTTTATTTTCGATTACAGGGTAGGCATTGTGGGATTGATCACAGTTGCAGCGATCATCTTATGCGGTAAGGCTTCTCAGAAGCAGATCCAGAAGCATTCCAATATGCGTCAGGCACAGGCGGAGAGTCTTACTTCAGCCGTAATCGATTACACCGAAGGAATGAACATAATCAAGACATTCAATATGCTTGGCAAGTCTTCCAAAGATCTGACCGATAATTTCGACAGGAGCTGCAAGGAAAACATCAAGTTTGAGCATGTGGTCCATCCCTGGAATATCAGACTCGGTGTTATCTTCGCCACAGGATCGGCGCTTACGCTCGGAGTCTGTGCACTTCTGGTTATGAACGGCATTATCACAACCTCAGCTTTCGTTGCCATGATGCTCTTCTTATTCGATCTCTATGTGCCCGTATATGCGCTCTATAACGAATCCACAAGGCTTACTGTCATGAGCGCCTGCATGGACAGGATAGAAGAGGTTCTGGCTGTTCCGGAACTCGATGAGAGCGGGAAATGCATATTCCCTCATAAATATGACGGCCCGGAAGTCGAATTCGAGAATGTCTCTTTTGCATATGACGAGAAGGAAGTATTGAAGAACATCTCATTTAAGATGGAGCCCAATACAATGACTGCCGTTGTAGGTCCTTCAGGAAGCGGAAAGAGCACGATCGCAAATCTCCTCGCAAGATTCTGGGATGTAAATTCCGGAACGGTAAGGGTAAAGGGTGTCAACATCAGAGACGTATCCATGCAGCAGCTGATGCAGCAGATAAGCATGGTATTCCAGCGTGTATATCTTTTCCGGGATACCATTTATAACAATATCGTTATGGGACGTCCTGATGCAACTAAAGAAGAAGTTATCGAGGCTGCGAAAAAGGCCCGCTGCTATGACTTTATAATGGCACTTCCCGACGGCTTCGATACTGTGATCGGTGAAGGCGGCGCGACCTTATCTGGTGGAGAGAAGCAGCGTATCTCTATAGCAAGATGCATTCTCAAAGATTCTCCTATTGTCATATTGGATGAAGCAACAGCTTCCGTTGATGCGGATAACGAGAGCCTTATCCAGGAAGCTATCAGTGAACTGGTAAAGGATAAGACACTGCTTGTTATTGCACACAGGCTTAAGACTATCAGAAATGCTGATGAGATCCTGGTAGTTGATGACGGTGTTATCAAAGAGTGCGGTACGCATAACGAGCTTATGAATAAAGGCGGTTTATACAAAATATTCATGGAAAAGATCAATACAGATATTGCTTGGAAGAAAGGAGCAAAAACAACATGAAGAAGTTTGAGGTAAAAGATTTAATCAATATCGGTATCTATACGGCATTGCATTTCCTTTGTATCTTTCTGGTAGCGATGCTCGGTTTTATCCCGCAGGCATTCATATTTGCAGGGATCATTGAGGGATTCCTTGGAGCTATCCCGGTCATGATCTTCTTAACAAAGGTCAAGAAGTTCGGCATGATCACGATCATGGGAGTTCTTCTCGGTCTTATCACATTACTGATGGGAAGACCCTGGCCCTGTGTCGTAATAGGACTTGCTGCAGGACTCATCACGGATCTTATCTGGATGAAAGCAGATTTCAGCAAGATCAAATTCGGCCCTGTGTGCTGCGGAACAATGATGCTCTGGTCAGCCGGTATGGGACTTCCTTTGTTCTTTGGCTACAGAGACAGCTATCTTGCCAATCTCGAAGAAGGATATGGCAAGGAGTATGTAGAGGTAATAAGATCGCTTACACCTGACTGGATGTTCATCGGAATGATCGTCATTGCGGTTGTCGGCGGATTCCTGGGTGGGCTTTTTGCCAAGAGGATCTTAAGAAAGCATTTTGCCAAGGCAAATCTTGTTGAATGAGAAAGATTGATCCGAGAACAAAACTGCTCTTACTTGTAGTTATCAACGTGGTTATGATGACGGGAAAGATCACGGGCATTTTCGTGCCCGTGAGGATTGTCTTTGCACTGATCCCCTTTTTCCTGATGATGAGGGAGACCTGGTTCAGAGGTTCATTTATTTATTTTGGCTTGTATCTTTATGTGTTCCTGCTTGAGAGATTTACCCTGCAGGATATCCATCCGGTACTCCTCATCATATTGCTGTTTACTACCGGCTTGCTGTCACGCTTCCTTGCGGGAGTAATGATGGCGTATTACCTGATGAAGACCACGACAGTAAGTGAGTTTGTTACGTCTATGGAACGGATGTATGTTCCGAAGGTGATCGTAATACCGTTTGCGGTAATGTTCCGTTTTTTCCCGACTCTGAAAGAGGAATGGCAGGATGTTAAGAACGCCATGAAGATGAGGGGCATTGGTCTTGCAGGAAGAAACCCTCTGGATGTTTTGGAGTATGTTATGGTTCCGATCCTGATGTCGGTATCCAAGATTGCAGATGAACTCTCGGCAGCATCGATGACTAAATGCCTTTCTGTAGACGGCAGGAGAACTCATATCGCGAAGATCGGCTTTTCTTTCCTGGACATCATTCTTGCCCTGTGTTCAGCAGCAGGGCTGTTTGCACACGTATTCTTGGGAGGTGTAATCGGAACATGATCACATTCTCGAATATCAACTTCCAATATAAGAATAATAAGACCGACAAGGGTAATCTCATCGATATCAATCTGACCATTGAAGAAGGCGAACTGATCGTGCTGACGGGTGAGAGCGGCTGCGGAAAGACAACCTTTACAAGGCTCATAAACGGTCTTGCTCCCAATTACTATCCCGGAACCGTAACAGGGGAGCTCCTTCTTGACGGTGAGAATATCATCGGTAAATCTGTTGCCGAATTGGGGAAATCGGTCGGAAGTGTTTTCCAGAATCCGAGAAGCCAGTTCTTCAATGTCGATACTGACAGTGAACTTGCTTTTGCCGCAGAGAATATCGCAATGGATCCTTCAGAAATAATCAGGAGGATGGATATAGTAACGGAAGAACTGGATCTAAAAGAGCTTAGAGGACGAAGCATCTTTGAACTAAGCGGCGGTGAGAAGCAGCGTATAGCCTGCGGAAGCGTAGCGGTTATGTTCCCTAAGGTTATCGTTCTTGATGAACCTTCTTCAAATCTTGATGCCGAATCCATTGAAAAGCTCAAATGTGTACTCGGGAAATGGAAGCAACAGGGTAAGACCATAATAATAGCCGAGCACCGTTTATTCTTTCTGAAGGATCTGGCGGACCGCCTGATTGTAATGAAGGGCGGACGGATCGCGAATGTATTTAACCGTGAAGAAATGAACGATCTTAGTTCATCTCTTAAGGAGATGGGAATCAGACCTTTAGAAGAGCCCGGACTATGCATCAAGCGGTCTGACGACGGCATAAGAGACTTTATAAGGATCAACAGGCTCAAGTACTCATATGACAGAAAGACACAGGCTCTTTCGGTGGAGGATATGCTGCTTCCGGGAAAGCAGGTAGTTGCAATAGTCGGCAATAACGGTGCGGGTAAAAGCACTTTCCTTAAGTGTATGTGCGGCATTTATAAGACCAAAAAGGACAGTCTCACACAGAACGGTAAAAGATGGAAGAGAAAGCAGCGGAGTAAAGACTGTTACCTTGTTTTCCAGGACGTCAACCATCAGCTGTTTACTGAAAGTGTTTTAGATGAGTTGATTATCGGCATGGATGGTTCGTTAAGCGAAGAAGAGAAGAAGAAAAAGGCATTAGAGATCTTAGAGCGTTTCGGTATTAAGAACTTGGCCGGAAATCATCCGATGGCGCTCTCAGGCGGGCAGAAACAAAGAGTTGCAATAGCTTCAAGTGTTGCAGCGGGCAGAGACATAATACTGATGGATGAACCAACCAGCGGAATGGATGAACTTAACATGATGCGCTTGTCACAGGAGCTAAAGAGGCTTAAGAAAGCAGGGAAGACCGTCTATGTCGTAACGCACGATTACGAGTTCATTAATGAGTGCTGTGATTCAGTGATAAAACTCGATTGAATACTCAAGGATGCTCAGCAAACAGCTTAAGGAGCTTGAGGAAGACGGCTTATGCCGGGATAAGATCAGTTATAATCTCCACCCGAATTGGAAGTAATACGAGATTTAAGACAGAATTAAGAACTATATAAGCCTTATATAAATCTTTTCCGCATGGCTGATTTTAGAATACAGGCATAACGAAACGATGCCTGCAGCATGGCCAAAGGAGAAGATTTATGAATAAGAAATCATTAAGAGAATTCGGCACCGGCAAAGATATCGGCATGTCACTTCTGTGGTACGCAGTAAGCTACGTTGTGGTCACCTGGGTGGGGATCGGCCACACGATCTTTAATATCCTCGTTCTGGGCATGAGCTCCATGGCAGAAGGCCCCGGACTGGGGCAGGGCTATGAGATGACAAAGCCGTGGCACCCGCTTTATAACATCATTCTTTTCACGCTTTTCGGGCTTTTGTATCTTCGAAAAGTGAACGGCCTCACGCTTAAGAAGGCTATGGCTACCGGCGCTCTCTGGGCAGGTATCAGCATCGTGATCGATCTTGTCGGTTGGGTACTCATCAAGCACCCGTGGAGTCTTACTTTCAAGCAATTCTACGTCGATTACCAGCCCTGGATCACGCTTGTATATCTTGCAATGTTCATCGCCCCTGTGATTGGGTTTTTTATCTTAAGCCGCAGGAAAAAGATTTAACATAAGGTATTTCCCTAATCAAATCAGAGATTGATATAATTATTCTTGACTTAACAAAGTCGAAAAGGAATTAAGAGGGTAGATCCATATGGCCACATTGTGTAGGAACTGCAGTCACGCACTGGTGTTTGATCCGGTATCGCAGATGATGCTCTGTTCTGCATGCGGCAGCGAGTTTACGCCGGAAGAAGTTGAATCGGAAGCGAAGGCGTACAGGCTGGACCTGAGGGCTGAAGATGCTTCTGAGGTTTATAACTCGGACGAAGAAGAGTTCATGGACTGCTACGTGTATTCGTGCAGCGAGTGCGGCGGCGAGATCATAATAAACGGTACCGAGGCGTCGACGATGTGTGTGTACTGCGGCAATCCGAATGTCGTTTTCAGCAGGATAGCAAGGCAGAAGCAGCCTGAATTTGTAATGCCTTTCAAGATCACGAAGACGCAGGCCGTAATGCTGGCAAGAGATACGATTAAGAAGGGTGCGTTTGTACCGAGGGCGATCAAGAATTTCTCGATCGACTGCTGCAGGGGAATCTATATTCCGTACTGGATCGTCAATGCCACGTACTATGATACGATGATCTTTGAAGGTTCGGTAAACGAAGGCAAGAAGAGCGTTAAGAGATATTTCGGACGCACCGGATATCTAAAGTTCAAGGACCTTCCGGTCGATGCCGCAAAAGTGATCTCCGATGACAGCAGCTCGAAGCTGGAACCCTTCGATCTGAATCATCTGAAGGCATTTGACGAAGATTATCTTGCAGGCTTTTATTCAAATGTCTCGGACGTTACTTACAGCGATGTAAGGTGGGCTGCACTGGAGAGGGGCAAGGAGTTCTTTATCAAAGCGGCGGAGAAAGACATTGACGCATTTGACTGCAAGGTCGTGGATTCCTATCCGTCCGTAGATGTCGACACCGACATGAAATATGCAATGCTCCCTGCGTGGTTCATTACTTTCAGATACAAGGATCAGCCGCATACGATCCTTGTTAACGGTGACACGGGCAAAGTCGTATGCGCTCTGCCGTGGAAAAAGGCATTGTTCAGTATATTGGTCACTGTTATCGCCTTAACGGCGTCAGTGCTGTCGTTCTTCATATTTAAGGAAATGTTTACATCGATGTTCGCTTCCGGCAGGAATCTGGACAAAGGCGACATGAGAATAATGCTGTTTATCATCATCGGTATCGGCACGCTCTTCTCGACCGGGGTTGCCAATGTTAAGAGAGTCATGAAGAATATCCGTCTTACGCAGGACAAGGCGATGTTCAGCTTCACGAAGAAAAGGCAGGGATGAGCTTATGATCAATTTTTTCGCCGGCCTTTTCGCATTGGCATTCGGAATAGGACTCGCGCTCTGGATCTGTGGATCGATGCTCGATAAATCCAATAACATCGGTGACAGCCGCGGAGACAGCAAGACCTACAACGCTGAGGCAACTTTTACTTCCAAATGCAACAGGATGGAAAAAACCGAGTGCACGACATATGTGCAGCATAACCTGATCACGAATGATACCAACGGTCCTTCAGGTACGGAGCAGGTCAGAAGACTCACTGAGGAAGAGCGCAGGAAGAAGGCCGAAGCAGAGAAGAAGGCCAATATCCCCAAAGGTGCTTTTGTCTCGAAAAACACAAGCGCTGAAGACAAATATGATGTCCCGGATTGGGAGAAACGTGCCGAGAGGTACTATTGAGGCGGCTTATGAGCGACAAACCGGATAAAACAATGCGTCAGCGTTATAAGACAAAGCTTTAAGAATGTGGCAGACGGGTTCGGATTTACCGAATAGAATGCCCCGCTGTTTTCCATTCACAAACGGCATTATTCCCATTCTTAGAAAGTATGCCTTATCGGTATCGCTTGCCTTTATACTGAAATCAGCAGGAGGCGACGGTCATGGCAGCATTTGACAGAGTTCTGAGCGGCATTCCTGAGATGGATACTGCGTTCGATAACATCAGGCTTGGCGACAACGTGGTTTGGCGTGTCTCGGAGCTGTCGCAGTTCAAGCTGTTCATGGAGCCTTATATTGAGCAGGCGGTAAAGGATAAGCGCAATATCATTTACTTCAGGTTCGCAAGCCACGAGCCGCTTGTCGAAGACCGTCCGGAGATCAAGACCGTTGAGATCCCTTTGTCGCACAGGTTTGAGACGTTTACGGTCGATATCCACAATGTCATCGAGAAAGAGGGCTTTGACGCATTCTATGTTTTCGACTGCCTGTCAGAGCTTCAGACCGCGTGGGCGACAGACCTCATGATGGGCAACTTTTTCAAGGTCACATGTCCGTTCCTTTTCATTCTCGATACCGTCGCATTTTTCCCGATCATAAGAGGAAAACATTCGGTGCACGCGATCAATAAGATCCTTGATACGACGCAGCTTTTTATCGATGTTTATTCTGACAGCAGGAATATCTATGTAAGGCCGCAGAAGGTGTGGAACAGGAATTCCGACACGATGTTCCTGCCGCACACTTATGAGCCTGATACAGGGCGTTTCCAGCCGATCCTAGACGGCGTTAAGTCGAGCAGGTTCTACCAGACTTTAGGTCAGGCGCAGCGCTCTGCGGAAGAGCAGTTCGCAGACTCGTGGGACAGGTTCTTCAACCGCACGAAGATCCTTCATGAGAGCCAGGTGGATATTACTGAAGAGTGCTCGCGGATGTGCAACATCATGATGACCCGTGATGAAAAGATGCGTGAGATGGTGAAGAGGAATTTCACGCCAGAGGATTATTTCGCAGTGAGGGATCACATGATCGGTACCGGCATGATCGGAGGCAAATCATGCGGCATGCTCCTTGCAAGAGCGATAATAAGGAACAGGGAGCCGGACATTGCGGATTACCTTGAGCCGCACGATTCTTTCTATGTCGGTTCGGACCTTTACTACACATATATCGTCGACAACAAACTGTGGGATCTGAGGATAAAGCAGCGCACTGAAGAAGGGTACTTTACCCTCGCTGAAGAGTTTGCAGGCAAGATCATGGAAGGTGAGTTCTCAGGACCCATGCGAGAGCAGTTCCTGCGCATCATCAAATACTACGGCCAGGATCCTTACATCATCAGGTCGAGCAGTATTCTTGAAGACGGCTTCGGCAATGCGTTTGCAGGCAAATATGAATCTGTATTCTGCGTGAACAGGGGTTCTATGGAAGAGCGCCTTGAAGAGTTCGAGAATGCGATTAAGACCGTCTACGCGAGCTCGATGAGCATGTCCGCACTGGATTACCGCAAGAGGAGAGGCCTTGATAAGCGTGATGAGCAGATGGCGCTTCTTATCCAGCGCGTTTCCGGTTCTTACTACGGTTCTTACTACATGCCCTGCGCAGCGGGCGTAGGCTATTCATACAGCCCTTACAGGGTCATGAAGGACTCCGATCCGACAGCCGGCATGTTAAGGCTCGTCATGGGTCTCGGCACCTCCGCCGTCGACAGGACTGAGGGGTCGTACCCGAGGATCGTAAATCTCGATATGCCTGAGAAGTCTTCGTATTCGTCTTCTGCGGACAAGCACAAGTTCTCGCAGGGCAAGGCAGAGGTCATCAATATGTCTTCGCATTCTCTCGAGAAGCTCCCGTACGAGAAGCTTGAAGCTGATATCCCCAGATATCTCGAAAATGTCCTGCTCGAGCACGACTATGAAGCCGAATCAAGACTCCGCGAGATGGGCAGACCGAGGCAGATAAAGTTCATCTCGTGCAAGGGTCTTGTGGCGAATAAACAGCTCATGGAGCAGATGAAGAGAATGCTCCGCTGCATTCAGGATGAGTACGATTATCCTGTCGATACAGAGTTTACGATCAACATCTCCGATAACGGGGATTACTCTGTCGACCTACTGCAGTGCAGGCCTTTGCAGGTGCAGAAGACTTCGTCCGGAACCGTTATCCCGGAAGGCATTTCCGAGGACAATATCCTGCTCGAGAGCAAGGGCAGCACGATGGGAATGTCCAAGGCATCAGAGCTCGATGTTATCGTGTATGTCGATCCGGTCAAATACTACAACATGCCGTACAAGGACAAGACCCTGGTCGCAAGGCTTATCGGAAAGATCAACTGGCACTATAGAGACCTTGGAAAGCACATGATGCTGATAGTTCCGGGCCGCGTCGGAACGACCTCGCCTGAGCTCGGTGTGCCTACGTCGTTTGCGGACATCAGCGCATTTGAGATCATATGCGAGACTGAAGAGACCAAGGCAGGCTACAATCCCGAACTGTCTTACGGAAGCCACATCTTCCAGGACCACGTGGAAGCGGAGATCCTTTATACTGCTGTGTTTAACAACCCGAAAACCATTCATTTCCATCCCGAGAAGCTCAGTGATTCGCCTGACCTTACCGGTGAATTTGCCGAAGAAGACGATCTGTCTGATATTGTCCATGTTTTCGATGTGTCAGGCAGGGGATGCAAAGTATATAACGATATTGCAAATGAGCATCTTGTAATCACGTGCTGAACCCCCTTTTTTGATATAATTGACTTGCAAAAGCTGTTTTTTGGAAAGGGGCAGATTATGTATTGTGAATCATGTGGATCTTTTGTTCCTGACGGCCAGGCTTACTGCACTGCCTGCGGTGCTGAGGTTTTGTTCATGCCAAAGCTGGCTTCAGCACCGGCACCCGCACCTGCACCGGCTCCTGCGCCTCAGAGTGTACCTGTATATGCAGCTCAGCCTGTCCTGCCGCCTGTACAGCAGCCGGCAGGACAGCCTTTGGCTCAGTCAGTAGAGATCGATTATAATGCCTATCAGGCCGCGGAGCGTGTCCAGATCGTACCGCCGAGGCCCATCAGTCCGGAGAACCCGAATGCAAAGAGAGGCCTTATCTGCGGTATCATTACGATGGCAACAATGTATATCGGATGCGTTAACGCCATTCCGGCTATACTCGGTATTGTTTTCTCGCTCAAGGGTATGTCAGATTCAGATAAGCTCGGCAACAGAGGCTCGGCTATTGCGGGCCTGGTTCTCTCTATAGTCGGTGCTTGCTTTGGTATTTACGCGACTGTGATGTTTATCCTCAGACTTACCGGCAATATTTCCTGATCAGAAAAGCAGATTTATCCCGGTGCGTTGGTTGAGCTGAGCGCTTAAGTATATAAGTCCGACAGAAAGCCCCAGGAGCACTATTCCGAGAAGAATGAAGAGCAGTATCATCTTTAAGAGGTATGTAGGCACGTCGCCGCATGCTTCGCCTGTCTGACCATTGATGGCTACACGCAGGGTATTTTTGCCGTATTTGTATGTTGCAAGATAAATGGGTGCCAGAAGGTACCTGAACTTGACGTTATAGTGGCTACAGGCGTATTTGGGAGTCAGCGGATATCCGCCGTGGAGTTTTTTCTCATATTTTCTGATCTCCTGTTCGATGGTCCTGGGCATCAGCTTTTTCGCGCGCTCCCAGGCATCATTAAGACCTACCGTATATCTCTCGGCAGGTATTCCCGCAAGATATTCAGGCGAATACGGAAGGGACTTCTCGAAGTCGAAAGTCTGAACTCTGGAGATGAACGGGTGATAGATCTTGTCGGATGCGAAAATGACGAGATCGTCAAAGTTGTGACCCCACACACCCTTGAAATACTTGGACCAATGGTTTCCATTAAAATCTGAATAGTGCAGCTCATCGATGTAGGATGCGATCGTGTATGAATCAAAAGTCCAGAACGGGAGATAGAGGGGTGTTATGTTCTCAAGTTTGCATTCGTAAGCTTTCTTGGCTACACAATGCCTTCTGTTCAGATAATTCATCCAGCACTGCTGTGCCTGATCTCTGGGAACATCGAAAGGTATGATGGCCGCGGGAGCCATGATCTGCGAATTCTCAGCTGCGGATGTAACGCTCGTCGAGCCGCAGAAAGGGCATGCGCCTGTAACCTGCTCGGCATCGTAAAGCGCCTGGCCGCCGCAGTTAGAGCATTCAACGAGCTTCTTTATCTTTCCCCAGTTAACACTGGCGCGCTGTACGGCTGCGTTGAAGTCGAGCTCCTGAACGACCGGTGCCGAATCGGGCTCCGGAAGCTTGGTCGATGTACCGCAGAACGGGCAGTGCAGCGTGTTGCTGACAGGATCGAATGTTACGCCTATGGTACCGCCGCAGCTGGGGCAGTGTACTTCCGTGCTCGTTAAGTTAATACCGTCTGCTACATGGACATTCTCTGACATTTTCTTAAACCCTCATTCACAAGAAAACTATAAATAGATTTTAACAAATTGAAATGACATATTTAAGAACACACTGCAACATTTTTGTTTTTACTCTGTGTATATAATATTAGGATAGGGAGTCAGCATGTGAAAGGATGATTATTATGAACAGTATATTTGACACTGCGCAGATGTATATATCGATGGCGCTTTCAACGGCTATATCGGGTTTTGTTATCTTATCGGTAATTCTTTTCATCATAGACGGAATCAAGGCTAAGAGGCAGCACCGCAAGCGCAAGGCCGGCATCACGGTGATGTTCATCATAGCGATGATCCTTGAAGCTGTTTTTATCATCGCCGTCGTACTTTTCTTCTATATGATAATCGTTTATATCGGAAGCACTTATTAATTCAATCGGTGGAGGATACATATGGGTTTATTTGATGCATTTAAGAAGAAAAAGACTGTTTCTTTTGAAGAGATCGATTCGATCGAAAAGGCAAAGGCTGAATGTAAAAAAGGCAATCTGGAGAGGATGCACATTATGTCTCCTATCTTCGGAGGTTCGGATGAAGACCACAACATTTTATATGTTCCTGTCGGAGTTAACCGCATAAAAGAAGGAGGCTCTTTTATACTTCATAGTTGACAAATAATCGTTCTGGTTCTATCATATAAATAGAACATTTGTTTGTTGTTTAGGGAGCCAGAAAGATTTCAGAATTGAATGAAATCATTGCTGCATATAAGAAATTATCCTTCACTGATCATATTGTGTTTTAATTGCCCCTTTCCAACAATGTAAATGAACATGATGACAACTTACAGAACTTCCTTGCTGAAATACGTATTGCTGATGGTAATGCATGTATCTATTGGAATGTTCTTATGTCGTTAAGAACGGAAGTGTAAAGATTGTACTCAGAATTTGTATTTCTTGTTAGATAAAGAATCACAAAGGAACAGCAGAAGAATGTTCTGTCTCGGTTACCACTGTATTTTACTGGCGTCATAAAAACTCGATGCTTTGAAGGAAGTAACAGTACATAACAGCGATATATCGGCAAGATCGCCGCTTTCATTCGTCACTTAGAGATATGGGGTATGTAACATGATACTCTCGGAAGAACACAGGATAAAGAAACATAACAATAAGAAGCTTCTTCACGAGATAGACGGTTACTGCTATAAAGTGAAGAACCTTTCCAACAGTGTCAACTACCTGATAAAGCAGTGCTACCGC
>JAEFBC010000119.1 GCA_016292155.1 Saccharofermentans sp.
CTCACGCTCAGCCTTCATCTGCTTCTCCATCGCTGCCTGGATCTCCTTAGGCGGGATGATGTTCTTGAGCTCAACACGGTTAACCTTGATTCCCCAAGGGTCTGTAGCTTCATCAAGGATCTCTCTCATTCTTGTGTTGATGATGTCTCTTGATGTAAGTGTCTGGTCGAGTTCCAAGTCACCGATGATGTTACGGAGAGTTGTTGCCGAGAGGTTCTCGATAGCAACGATAGGACGCTCGATGCCGTATGTGTAAAGCTTAGGATCTACGATCTGATAGAAAAGAACCGTGTCGATCTGCATTGTAACGTTATCCTTTGTGATAACGGCCTGAGGTGCAAAGTCAGCAACCTTCTCCTTCAATGAGATCTTCTTTGCAACACGGTCAATGAAAGGGACTTTCATGTGGAAGCCAGTCTCCCATGTTGTTCTGTATGTGCCCAGACGCTCGATGATGAACGTTGTTGCCTGCGGAACGATCTTGATGTTAGGTATGATGAGTACCAGGATAACGATGATTCCGATAGCTACTCCTACGAGTGTTCCTGCTGATGCTGCGATAATAGGTAACATTTTAATTTCCTCCCCTTTTATTGTGCGGGCCCGATAACGAGCTTAACGCCTTCAATTGCCAATACTGTGATCTTTGTGCCTTCCGCGTAGTCCTGGTCGCCCTTTGCGCTCCAGATCTGGCCGTCTACTTTGACCTGGCCCTTTCCGTTTATGGCGTTGAGCGGCACGATTACAACGCCTTCCCTTCCGATCAGGCGGTCAGCGTTAGTCTTCTGAACATTCTTCTTGCGAAGTGATTCGAGCTTAGGCTTGACCCAGATCATGCAGAGAACAAAACAAACTATGGACACGAGCGCCATAACTATGATCTGCGCTTCGACCGATGCGCCGCAAATGTCCATGATCATTGCAACAATGGCGCCAACAGCGAACCAGAGCGTTGCAAGACCGGTGGTCACAATCTCAATAACGAGCATGATGACCGCAAAAATGAGCCATATTATCCACCAATTGATCATTTCTATAATCCTCCCTATTTAAATTAATGCGGGTATTCCGGCCCGCATTTCAATAATTATATCACCTTAGAAATCTTTTATTAATATAAATCGGTGCGATTGTTGCGGGTATGGCTTTGTCCTTTGTATATCGCGTCGCCGGCCTGTGACGATTTGTGCAGGAAAAGCCTCATCACCGGCCTGTGACTCCGGGCGTGACTATTTCCGCCAAAAAAGTCTCAAATTCAGTCACAATGAAAAAAGGAAAGTCAGATAAACACTTCTTCCAGCGTGAGTCCCTTTGCGGGCAGAGTCTTTCCTGCCTGTGACCTGTCGCCGCCTTCGATAATGGAAGCAACTTCAGAAGGCTCAATCTTGCCCTGGCCGACGTACAGCAAAGTGCCTGCGATTATACGGACCATGTTATAGAGGAATGCTTCACCCGACACTTCGATCTCGATCTGACAGGGATCGTCACCTGCGGCCTCTACCTTAACCCCAAAGAGCCTTCTTACAGTAGTTTTCTGAGATCCGCCCGTTGCGCAGAATGCTGCGAAATCATGCTCGCCGGCGAAAAACTCCGCCGCGGCCTTCATTTTCGCGATATCAGGCAGAACGGGGCAATAGTACGACGTCCTGTCGAGAAGAGGGCTTCTGGTCGGTGAGGAATAGATCCTGTAGATATATCTCTTGCCCTTGATGTCGAACCTTGCCGAGAAATCTTCCGATACGTAAAACGACTTCTTAACCGCAACGTCGTCAGGCAGGAGCGCATTCATAGCGAGAGGGAATTTATCCTCAGGAATAACAAACGGGACGTCCGCGTGACTTAAGTGGCATTTTGCATGCACACCTGCGTCTGTGCGGGAGCACCCCGTAAGTCTGATCTTGGTTTTATATAATTCTTCCAATGCCATTTCGAGGACATCCTGAACAGCCCTGGCATTCTCCTGTGATTGGAACCCGGCGAAATCAGTGCCGTCAAACTCAGTGATGAAGGCTATCCTCGGCATGGCTTTAATATTACTTGCCGTTCTTGCCGTCGTCTACGCAGGACTTGCCCATCATGGCAGCGCCTACGATACCTGCATCGTTGCCCATCTGAGCGAGCTCGATGCGTGTCTTGGCGACTCCGGGTCCGAAATAAGGACGTGACATTGTCTTCTCACGCATAGGGATAAGGAGCGGATCGCCTTCATTGCATACGCCGCCGCCTACAACGAGGATCTCAGGCATGAATGCATTGATGGCATTAGCAAGACCGTCTGCAAGATAATCCGTGTAGCTGTCTACGACTTCAGCTGCAACCTTGTCGCCCTGCTTCATAGCGACGAAAGCGATCTGGGCATTCCACTCGCCGAAGTCTTCCTTGACCTTGTTGAGGAGAGAATCGGGATTTGCCTCAGCAGCTTCCCTTGTCATTCTCGCGAGAGCCGTAGCGGAAGCATACTGCTCGAAGCAGCCCTTTCTGCCGCATCCGCACTGGACGCCGCCGGAAACGAGGACTGTATGGCCGAACTCGGAACCAGCCTGGTTGAAGCCGGAGAAGATCCTTCCGTTAATGATAACGCCAGCGCCTACACCTGTTCCCAATGTAATGGTAACAGAGTCCTTTGCGCCCTTGGCTGCGCCTGCAACTGCCTCAGCCATAGCTGCGCAGTTAGCGTCATTATCAATATAAACAGGGAGATCTACGACTTCCCTGATAAGCTTTCTCATGGGAGCTTTGTTGAAAGGAAGGTTGCTTGAGTATACGAGAAGACCTTCTTCGTTGTCAGGTGTTCCGGGGGAACCGATACCGATGCACTCGATATCCTTTACTTCAAGACCTGCATCCTTGATGGCATCAGCAGCGAGCTTACCCATGTCGTGGATGATCTCTTCCATTGATCTCTCAGCACGTGTCTTGATGGACAGCTTGTTAAGTAGCTTGCCCTCACCGTCAACTATACCGGCTTTGATATTCGTACCGCCTAAGTCGATTCCGCAATAATAACCCATTGATTATTCCAACCTTTCGCTATTTCGTTAGCAACTTGCATTCTAACACAGCAAGAAACTTATCTCAAAGTCAAATCAATAACGACAACAAGTACTGCTAAAAGCGTAAATAATATTCCGCAAAGCACATCTTTTGCCGTGAGCTTCAAGGGATTAAGCTTCGTTCTTCCCTTGCCGCCTCTATAGCACCTCGCATCCATTGCCACCGCGAGTTCGTCGGCTCTTCTGAAGCTCGAAACGAACAGCGGGATCAGGACCGTGATATATCCTTTTATCTTGTTTATGAATGAACCTGTATCGTAATCCGCACCTCTGGACTGCTGCGCCTTCATGATCTTACGGGTCTCAGATGCCAGTGTCGGGATGAATCTTAATGCGATGGACATCATCATGGCCATCTCGTGGACCGGAACCTTAATGACCTGCAAAGGTGAGAAGAGCTTTTCCAAAGCATCGCTCATCTTAAGAGGCGTCGTCGTCAGTGTAAGCAGAACGCTCGTTGAAACGATAAGGAAAATAAGCCTTATCGCCATTATCGCGGCGCGGCTTATTCCGTATCCTGTTATCGTGATTATCTTCCATGAGAACAGGACATCACCCTGTCTGATCGTAAACACGTTGATGGCAAAGATGAACAGTGCCAGAGGAATGATCGGCTTTACCGTTGACCAGAGAATGCCGGGAGTGATCTTTGCCATTATGAGCTGCAGGATGATGACTCCTGCAAGCACTGCGATCGTAACAGGCTCCTTGATGATGAAGATCGCCACAAGGTAGACCGCATAAAGGATCGTCTTAACTCGGGGGTCCGTATCGTGCAGGAATGAATGTGCGGGATAGTATCTGCCAAGGCTTACGTTATCAAGCATTTCCGCCACCTGCCTTGCAGACTGCCGCAACTATTGCCTTCGCTTCCTTCTCGGGATTGAAGTAGTTGCCGGCAAACTCAATATCCGGATATATCTCTTCGAGCTCAGTCCTTAAGACCGCTGAGAATCTTGTGATCCTCGGAAGCTGGACTTTCAGTTCATCTGCTCTCTTCTTTACAAACAGTTCCGCGGGCGTGCCGACAGCCTTGATCTTTCCGTTATCAATAAGGCAGATCCTGTCGCAGTTAACGGCAGCCTCGTCCATGTTGTGTGATACGAGGATAATCGTGGTTCCGCTGTCACGGAGGCTCTTGATGATCGCGAACATCTCCTGTCTGCCCTTGGGGTCAAGGCCGGATGCGGGCTCATCGAGAACGAGGATGCCGGGTCTCATTACAAGAACGCCTGCCATTGCAGCTCTTCTCTTCTGTCCGCCGGAAAGCTCGAAAGGAGATGCATTAAGCTCTCTTTCCGTAAGTCCGACCTTCTCAGCAGCCTCCATGATCATGGTCTTCTGCTCTTCTGCTCCGACATTCATCTTCTTAAGGCCGTACGCTATGTCTTTGTATACGGTCTCTTCGAAAAGCTGGTATTCAGGATATTGGAAAACAAGACCGACATTCTGTCTGATCTTCATAGTGTCTTTTTTATTGCTGCAGGATAAGTCGCCGTCCTTTGTGTGGATGATGACGTCGCCCTCAACAGGTCTTATGATCGCATTCATGTGTGAGATCAAAGTCGTTTTGCCGCAGCCGCTCTCGCCTACGATGCCAAGCACTTCGCCTCTTCTGATGTCGAGATTGATATCGTCTATGGCCTTAGTATCGCTTCCGCCGTATGTATATGAGAGACCTTTTACCGACATGATGATGTCAGTCTCGTCAGGCTTTTTCCTGTCGACGATAACATTGCCTGGCTCTTTAAGTCCGGGCTTTGTGAGCATCTTTACAAGGCTTGCTACCAGAGTCTCATTGCTCTTTAAGTCTTCCTTGGTAAGCGTGCTTCCTGTAAGCTTTGCGATCTCAAAAGCGAAATTGAACTTAACGGGTCTCTTAAGACCATATTTCCAGAGGTCCTCAGATAAGAAGATCTCTTCAGGAGTTCCCTCCAAAGCGACCTTGCCCTTGTTAACGATAATGAGCTTGTCGCATCTTAAAGCTTCGGTCATGTCATGCGTGATCGTAATGAGGGTCAGGCCCTTTTCGACTCTCATCTTCTCAACGAGCGTAAGGAAATCGTCCCTGCTCGTCGGATCCAGCATAGCCGTTGCTTCATCAAGTATCAGGATATCAGGCTTCATGGCAAGAGCGCCCGCGATCGCGAGCTTCTGCTTCTGGCCGCCTGACAGAGCCATGGTCTCCTTATGCCTGAACTCATAAAGTCCGACATCTTTGAGCGCCTGGTCGACGCGCTGTCTTAATTCAGGATTGGGGATACCGAGATTTTCCGGACCGAAGGCCACGTCTTCTTCGATCATGGTACCTACGATCTGGTTGTCGGGATTCTGGAAAACGCAGCAGCAGTGCTCTCTTATCTCCCAGAACAGATCATCATTGGATGAGTCTTTGCCGAAAATAACGACTTTGCCGCTGTCAGGAACTTCCAGGATATCGATGATCTTCGCAAGTGTGGATTTGCCTGAACCGTTGCTGCCTAAGATAGCTGTGTATGAACCCTTTTCGATAGAGACGGAGATACCGTCAAGTGCAAGCCTTGGCGCTTTTCCCGAAGTCTCATCCGATACGTCGTATGAGAAGCTTACGTCCTTTACTTCTATCCTGTTCTGGTCTTCCGGCAACTTAAATCTCCACAAAGATTAGTTTTGTAGCAACATTTTAATGACAACGGGGAAAGATGTAAACCTTTCCCCGTGACTGTTTGACAATTATTTTTACTGTTTTTGTTTGTGTATTATTACACGAACTCAAGAATAGCCATCTCGGCACCGTCACCACGTCTTGCGCCCAAACGGATGATTCTTGTGTAACCACCGTTTCTGCCTGCATATCTGGGTGCGATATCATCAAAGATCTTGTTTACAGGATTGATGATGTTGCCCTCTGCATCGTGGCTCTTGTTAACCCACTTGATCATGGCTTTTCTAGCTGCGAGACGTGAAGCGTTATCAACCTGAACTGTCTTTGTCTTAACTTCACGGTCAACTACTTCGTACTTCTTGCCTGCCTTAGAAGTCTTTGTCTTTAAGACCTTCTTGCCCTTACCGTCGAGCTTAGCAGCGGAAACTGTGATTTCCTTTGTTGTGTAGTTGTCCTGCTCCTTGATTGCGGAAGATACGAGCTTCTCTACGATAGCGCTGATATCCTTGGCACGGGCAACTGTTGTCTCAAGCTTACCGTTTATAATCAATGTTGTGACCTGATTCTTCAGAATTGCAGCACGCTGATCTGAAGCACGGCCGAATTTTCTGTTAGGCATTTATATATCCTCCAATTACCTTAATCTTCTGCTTCTCTCAAGTGCAGACCCATGTCTTCAAGCTTCTCGATGATCTCCTCGAGGGACTTCTTACCAAGGTTTCTTACCTTGATCATCTCGTCCATAGAACGTGCAACAAGATCACCAACTGTGTTGATCTGTGCTCTCTTGAGACAATTGTAAGTACGTACTGAGAAATCCATGTCCTCAATTACACCGGAAAGCTTTGAATCGTGCTCGCCGCTCTCTTCGATGTTCTTGAAGCTCGGAGCTGAATCCGTATCAGCAAGAGCTGTGAAGAACTTGAGGTGCTCGATCAGGCAATTAGCTGCTGAAGAGAGAGCCTCATCAACATCGATAGTGCCGTCTGTCCAAACCTCGAGTGTAAGGCTGTCATAGTCTGTTCTAGCGCCTACACGTGTGTTCTCAACCTTGTAGTTAGCCTTCTTAACAGGTGTGAAGATGGAATCGATCGGGATTACACCGATAACCTGCTTAGCGGGCTTATTCTGCTCTGCTGTGTTGTATCCTCTGCCCTTGCTGAGTGTGAATTCCATGAATACATCGTCGCTGCC
>JAEFBC010000120.1 GCA_016292155.1 Saccharofermentans sp.
CGGATGTTTCTTTGAAAGAGGCAGTTACTGAAACCACAAATGATACAGGCAATGTATCTTATGAAGAATCAACAAAAGCAATAAAACAAGACGTGACGGGAAGTTTTCCCGCTTTCTATAATACTCAAATCGGGAAATGTACATTTTCCATTGACAAGATAGATTCGCCTGAAGAAATCACTCTCTATTCCGGTACTGCCAGCAAAACAAATGCGGACTATTTAGGTCTTGCAAAAGAATTGTTAAAAGGAGAAACATATACCTTCATTGAGGAAACCGGCGAACTCTTTGTAATCGAAAGTGCTAATGATGACAATATAAAATATAAATATTCTGCTAATACAAATGGAATGATATATTTCGTTGATCATTCAATTCCGTATTTTCAATCAGTCAGACT
Organism: Saccharofermentans sp.; assembly: GCA_016292155.1. Lineage (GTDB taxonomy): Bacteria > Bacillota > Clostridia > Saccharofermentanales > Saccharofermentanaceae > Saccharofermentans. Next base: position 401 of record JAEFBC010000120.1, read on the forward strand.
GGATTATGAGGACCCCTATTTCAATTTAAGTACATATGCTACAGAACACAGCTTCAGTTTTGGGCCGCCTGAAAAGTGCCTGGAAGATATATATAAATTGTTTGAACAATATGGCCTTGATCTAAAGACTGATTTTAATGTTGAAACATATTATCTCGACCATGATACTTTAGCCAAAGAAGAAAAAGTATATGACAAGGATGGGAACATTAATACAAAGAAAAACAGACCGGATGGATGGTCTGAACACGATGACGCATATTTATTTTTACTGAATCAAAAGTGTCAAGGTTTGCCGGATTCTTTTCATGAAAGTTTCTTATGGGCGGGTTGGTTTAGTCCTGTAAGCAATGCCGGAATTGCTATTGTTTATAACGAAAAAGGCATAGCCATAATCGAACCCAGACAAACTATCTGTAAATACAGTCTAAAGACTGAAACAGTACAATTGCTGCCTTTTGAAAGTGTGGCTAATGGTGTTGCTGAGCATCTAAACGGTTCTGCAGACACTTCGAAAACCTATGAGATTACAAAGGCAAAACTGTATGTTGCTCACGATGATCCTGATAATTCTGCTGAAACACCACTGGAATATCATTGGGCATTTTTAATAAGAGAGAACAGCAATGGAAAAAGCAAGAGCTATGAATTGTATTTTAATGCTGTGACCGGGGAAAGTGAGGAATACTGAAAAAATGTTAACACGCGAAAATAACTGCAGCCAGAGAAAACTTAGGAAGAACCGCTGCTTGCTTCTTGCAAGCAGTATATTAGCTCTTTCGATCATTTGTACGAGTCTGTGTTCTTGTGACAATAACAATATCAAACCCACAACCACAGATGAATCCAAACAGGTGTCGAAGCAGGACCCGATACCGTCGGATTCTTTATGGTACGATGCCGAGAGGATAGAACTGAAGATCTTCCCTGATGGTCGCGAGAGGATCATAACGCAGTCGCTGTTTGATTATTATAACGGAGAGATCAGGGCTGTCTTGCAGTACTATGCTCTTCCGGTGGAAGGCATTGAGGGATCGGAAAGTTCCGGCACGGCTTTGTGTGTGTTTGATAACACCGGAGCATTGAAAAAGAGTGTAGACATTAATTCACTGATCGCTGATGCAAATACCCCGTATGTTTCGATGAGGACCTGTGGTTTTGATAAAGATAAACTGTACGTTCTTGCTCAAGACGACACAACTGATTCCAGAGGCTTTCTTATTGCAATCGATATTAATTCCGAAAGGCAGATATCCAAGACTGAATTTACCGGAACATCAGCGCAGGAGATCTGTTCTATTCTCCCGGACAGGTTAATGATCGTGAAGGATAATGTCTTCATGATGTGTGATGATACCGGACGTATTGTTGTTTTCGATACCAATGGAAACTACAGATCGGATATGTTCTCCTCACTTTTCAATCAGAACATCTTTTTCTGGGATGCTTACAGTGATAAGAACGGCACAGTAAGCTTCAGTTGTACAAATGCCCAGGCCGGCGAGATCAATATTAATATCGGTTCTGAGAACATAACTTACAAGATCTCCAATTATGATCTGAATAACGCATTGAGCGTGGGCAGTTCAGAAGACGGCGCATATTATTCTGTGGGATATGACGGCATTTCGAGATATAACCCGGAGAGCGCAAAGTTTGACATGCTGATCCCCATGGATTCTTTCAATGCTGATCTTTATGAGTTCTATAGGATGACAGTAATAAGTGCTGATGAGAACACTTTATTGCTGACCAATACGCATGGTTCGGATTCCAGAGACGGACTTGTCGTATACAGGTTGACCAAAGCACCGAACAATCCTAATGTGGGCAAGAGCAAGATCACAGTCGGCTTGTTTGGAGATTATATTGTTCCTCCGACATTATCTATGGCTCTCTATGAGTTCAATGCAAACAGCAAGGATTATTATGCCGGCATTAAGATGTACGATTACAAACGCGCTTATTTCGAAGATGCTGACAGTGAAGAGAAGGCACGTCAGGAAAAAGCGAATGAGTTGATGCGTGACATTATGGACGGCAAAGGTCCGGATGTCGTAATCAATGCTTTTGATCTCCAGCAGCTCAATGACGACAAATATCTGTGTGATATGAACGATCTTGTTAGTTCCGGAAATGGCATTAACATGGCTGAATACATTGAGCCTGTTATCAATCTCGCGAAAAGCGAAGGCAAGCTCTATCAGATGCCGTTGAAATTCAGCGCCATAGGACTTTCCGCTCCTGCTTCGTGTGCACCTGCAAACGGAATTGGATATACCTTCGATGAATATTCGAGGGTGGTATCTACAGCAAATAACGGTGCTGATAACCTGGCGTATCAGATGGACCGTTCAGCATACTTCTCGTTACTGTTTACGGCAATGTCTAAGGATATTTATGAGAACGGCAATTGGGATTTTAATTCTCCTGATTTTGCGGCTTTGGCAAATTATTGCAAGGAGAACGTGCCGCAGAATTGTCTGGCAAATTACAATGATCCAAATTTTTACTTGCCTGAATTTAAGGTGTCGAAGCTTCAGACCGAAGGCATACAGCACTATATAACAAGTGTCTATACGAGGGGTTATGACATCTACGGTTTCCCTTCGGCAAAAGGAAATCACGGAGTGGTAATATCCGTTGTCTCATCTGCAGCCATTTCTTCACAGACCGCTAATAAGGACGGTGCGTGGGAATTTATAAAGATGATGATGTCATACGAAGTACAGTGCAAAGAAACTGTCTATGCTTCGATCAATCTCGCGGCTCTTAAGAAATCCGGACAGGATGCTGTGGAAAGCTATAACAAGACTGTAGCTGAGTATAGAAATATGAGCCAGAGAGAACAGAACAAGAATAGAGCAGCAGGAGATTCAATCCCAACCACTGAGATAGACGCTTCGGCTATCGATGCGTATCTGAACCTGATAAACAGATCGACAGATATTTACCGCGTTGACGGCCAGGTCCTCCTGATCGCTAAAGAAGAGATCCAGGCTTTCTATTTCGACCAGAAGTCTTTGGACAGTGTAACCGAGCTTATGAACAACCGCACCAAGCTCTACAGGCAGGAGCAGGGATAAGCAGGGCGGATGAACCTGTTAGTGGTGCGCTCAGAGGCATAATGGGGTATTATTAAAAAATATTGATACCCGGAGGCAGCCACATGAGCAGCATCAGTATTCAGAAGACAAGCATCACAAGACTTGACGTGGATGCGATCGTAAACGCAGCCAATTCGAGACTTCAGAACGGCGGCGGTGTCTGTGGCGCGATTTTCCAGGCGGCAGGCGCTGCTGAACTTCAGGCTGCCTGCAATAAGATCGGCAGATGCGATACCGGGAGCGCGGTCATCACGCCCGGCTTTAAGCTTCCTGCGAAATATGTGATCCACGCTGTCGGGCCGATCTGGCACGGCGGTGCCTATAATGAGGCGCAGTTCCTGTACAGTGCCTACAAGCAGTCGCTAAAGGTCGCTAAGGAGAACGGTCTGCATTCCATTGCTTTCCCGCTTATCTCGTCAGGCATCTACGGTTATCCGAAGGCTGAGGCGTGGAGGAAGGCGCTCCAGTCCTGCAAGGACTTTATCGATGCGAATAAGAACTATGAGATAGACATCATTTTCGCAGTGATCGATGATGCCTTGCTTGAGCTTGGCATGAAGACGATGACGGATCTGAATATCGCTGTATAATGTGAGTTGATTCGAAATAAACGGAGGGGTTTTTAAAGTGTTTTTCACGATAGAGGAGACGTTAAAGAAGGTTTCTAGAGATGAGATCAACGGCAAACAGTTTGTAGCTGTCCTTTCTGCCGAAGAATGGGTAAAGAACAAGGACAGCTTCGAGATGGGCATGGACATTGAGCCTGACCTGAATGACATATTCCTTACCAAGGCAGAAGTCAACTACGATTCATTGACCGGCACGTTCTCGATCCCCGACCGTAAGAATCCTTCCGGCGAAGATCTTAAGTTCGCTTTTGTTTTGGACGAGAAGGGCATTGTCTTCATCGACAATTCGGGTGCCGCTCTTGACATTATCCAGGGTGTCCAGCGCTCGAAAAAATGGAAGATGCCGAGCCTCGAGCGTTTCTTATACGATTTCCTTGACCAGATCGTGAAAGACGACCTGAGATTGATGGAAAAGTATGAGGACGAGCTCGATCACATGGAGCAGTCGATAATCGACAGCGATGAGAATCTGCCTTCCGGACGCCTTAATGACATCAGGAACGATATCCGTTATCTCCGTATCCACTACGAGCAGCTCATGGACCTTGCAGCGGAATTTGAAGAGAACGAGAACGGCTTCTTCAAGCTCGAGAATCTGAGATATTTCAGACTGTTCATCAACCGTGCCGACAGACTTCATGAAGCTTCGATGTCTCTGCGCGATTACACCATGCAGCTCCGAGACCTTTATAAGGCACAGCTCGATATCAAGCAGAACCGCATAATGACTGTACTCACTGTCGTTACGACGATCTTCATGCCGCTTACCCTGATCGTAGGCTGGTACGGAATGAACTTCGTATACATGCCTGAGCTCAAGTGGGAAGGCAGTTATCCGGTAGTTATCGTCCTCAGTATCCTGATCGTTGTCATAAGCCTGATATTCTTCAAGAAAAAGAAGTGGCTCTGATAATTCCTGCTTTTGCGCTTCGGACAGTCCCCAAAGGCGAATTTAACTCTCTTTGCCACTTCGGACAGTCCTCGAGCGCATAGCGCTCTGCGGAACTCGTGGCATAAAGAGAGTTAAATCCTTTTCGAATACAAGATGGTAAACCCTATAGTTGCTGTATCCAATAAACTGTCCTGCATGCTTGATGCCGGCAAGGACAAGAAGATCAGCGGGAGGAATCTCGGTGTATTTGTTCCGACGCCTTTTGCAAAGAGCCACGGCGCCACTGGAAGCCAGTCGGCGCCATATCTTGGTCTGGCAAAATTACTGGAAGATTTTGACCCCAAGCCTGAAGATTCCTTCATCGATATAGGCTGCGGCAAGGGCCGCGTCATAGCATATCTTCTCAGAAATAACTGTCCCTGTAAGATCACCGGGATAGAGCTAAATCCGTCCGTCGCATCTGTCGCCAGGAGCTGGACATCGCGTTTTAAAAATGTCGAGATCATAGAAGGGGATGCCTTCGGGCTGGATTACAACGAATACAACGTGCTGTTTATGTACCGTCCGATGGAGACCGACACCTTCAAGATGTTTGTAAATCTATTGGAGATGCAGCTTACACATAAGATCAGGCTCTACTATTACGTGGATCACCAGAGCGGATATTATCTTAATGAC
>JAEFBC010000121.1 GCA_016292155.1 Saccharofermentans sp.
AGTCCGTAATAGCAAAGGAAGTGGAAAGGATGCTCACTGTAGTAGAAGTTGCCGCCTGCGAAGACTCCGAAGTTAACGGAGAAGATCATGGACAGGAGCATGAAGATCATGAGCGTGAAGTAGAAAACGTCAGCTACATAGAACTTGAAGTTCTTCTTTACGATCCTTACTACGAACGACACGATAACAAGTGCTGTCAGTAAGATACCAAAGCCTGCAACGATATAGGGCTGGAAATAAGAAGGATAAAGATATGTCTTTCCGAATTTAACCTTGTTCTTTACCAGTATCTCGTTGATTATCTCCCCTACGGGAAGTGCAATGAACAGCGCCATTGCCACATAACAGAAAATCTTGTCCATTGAGAACTTTTTAAGTTCTGTAGTGCTCATACCTGTCTCTTCCACCATATTTTTCTCCTTGGTTTATGCAAAAACATTTAAATATTTTGCTTATTATAAAGAACTTGTCTGTTTATTGAAAGTATAAGAACAATTATTACCTTGCATTGTTATATAATTGACACATCATTGTTTTTTGGAGGTTTTGTATGTCATCTGACTTACCTCGCGAGAAGTTATCTTCGCTTGTCGCATCCTTTATGAGTTATTCGGCAGGTCATCTTCCCGATGATGTAAAGCTCCGTCTTACGGAGATGAGCAAGATCGAGAACGAGGGCTTTGCACCTGAGATCTATAACGTAATGAAAAAGAACATGGAGCTTGCGGATTCTCTTAAGAGACCTTCATGCCAGGACACGGGCATTCCGCAGTTCTTTGCGCGCGTAGGCTCGAAGTGGCCTTACATGGACATCGTTGAGGATGCCCTTATCGATGCTGTTAGGGAAGCTACGGCAAAGGCTCCGTTAAGGCCTAACGCAGTCGAGGTTTTCGACGAGAAGAATACGGGAAATAACATCGGAACCCACAGCCCCTGGATCGACTGGGAGATCGTAAAAGATTCCGACCAGCTCGAGCTCTATTTCTATATGGCAGGCGGCGGATGCTCCCTCCCCGGTTTCTCCAAGGTCCTCATGCCTCTTGAAGGCTATGAAGGCATCGCAAAGGCTGTTTTCGAGCAGATGACGACATACGGCGTAAATGCCTGCCCTCCGTGCCTCGTAGGTATCGGCATCGCAGGTTCTTCCGAAGTTGCTGCCAAGCTCTCGAAAAAAGCCCTTCTCAGACAGGTCGGTTCACATAACCCCAACCCGAAGGCTGCCGAGATGGAAAAGCTCCTTGAAGACGGCCTTAATTCAATAGGCTTGGGCCCCGGCGGATTCGGCGGAAAGCTCTCAGTCATGGGCGTTAACATCGAGCAGGCTTCAAGACACCCCGCAACTCTTGCAATGGGCTTGTCCACAGCATGCTGGGCTCACAGAAGAGCGGGGATCAGGATCAATCCTGACTTCACATACGATTTCTTCACACACAAGGGGGTAGTCTTATGAGCACTTTCGAATTCAGAACACCCGTTTCTGACGAAGATATCAGGAAAGTCCACATCGGCGACGTTATCTATCTTACAGGCGATATCGTAACAGGCAGAGATGACGTTCACCACAGAGTCGTCATCGGCGGCAAGGAGCCTCCGGTCGACCTCAAGGGCAAGGCTGTTTTCCACGCTGGCCCTATCATGAAGAAGATCTCTGCTGAAGGCGAACCTGACAAGTATAAGGTCATAAGCGTCGGCCCCACCACTTCCATGCGTATGGAAAAGGCTCAGGCTGAATTCCTTGAGAAGACTGGCGTAAAGATCATCATCGGCAAGGGCGGCATGGGACCCAAGACAACAAAGGGATGCGTTGATAACTGTGCCATCCACACTATCTTCCCCGGCGGCTGCGCTGTTGTCGCAGCTGAGGAAGTCATCGACTGCGAAGGCGTTGAGTGGCTCGATCTGGGCATGCCTGAAGCCATGTGGAAGCTTAACTGCGAGAGATTCGGACCCCTGATCGTATCTATCGATTCCTACGGCAACAATCTCATCGAGAATAACAAAGTAGATTTCAATACCAGAAGAGAGAAAGCCTTGGAAGACCTTAAGGGCAAGCTCTCTTTCATGGAGTGATAATGCAGGATATATCTCTTAAGAATTATCCTGATCTTAAAACCCTCTCGAAAGAGGGCGTTAAGCTCCTGATCTTCGATCTCGACGGCACGCTTCTGGATTCCATGAGCGTCTGGCACGATGTCGACGTCGAATTCCTGGGCAGATACGGATATGAGGTAACGCTGGAATACACCGACATCGTTAAGCGTGCGTCCATTGAAGATGCCGCCAGATACACCCAGACCAAGTACCGCATACCTCTCACATGGGAGGAGATCGTTGATGCCTGGGAATCAATGGTATACGAGTTCTACAGAGCTGAAGTAAAGCTCAAAGAGGGCGCGCTTGAATATGTGAAGGAAGCAAAAAGGCTTGGCTTCAAGTTAAGCGTCACCACTGCCCTGTCGAAGAAAAATGCCAATGCGGCTCTAGAAGCCACCGGCATTAAAGATCTTTTCGACTGCGTGATCACATTGGAAGACCTGGACGGCAACATGAGCAAGGGTACGCCAGATATCTTCCTCCGCGCCAGCAGCTATATCTCCGCAAAAGGTGAAATTGTCACGCCTGATAAGGCGCTTGTTTTTGACGATGTCCTTCAGGCTATAGAAGGCGCAAAAGCAGGGGGCTTTCTGACCTGTGCCGTATATGACGACATAGGCTGCGGAGGTCCCGCTAAATGGGAGAGCTTCGCAGCCTTGTGTGATTTTTCTGTATTCAAATTCTGATCAAAGTTTCTGTCTGTTAATTGTTCCTTTTATCCTGGTCCTGCGGCCAATTCCATCAGATTCTGATACAGAAGATATATGTAAAACTTATTCCTGATCTTTCTTAGACTCTTCCGTCTTCTCCTTAAGAGCTTCTCTTTTTGCTGCCTCGGCCTTAGCTTCTGCGAGAGCCTTTGCTTCTCTCTTCATTCTCTTCTTACGTACTGAGAAGACTATGATGAGAACTACTGCGCAGGTGATTCCCATGAAGACTAAGAACGGGATGGCTGCAATAAGGCCAAGCACGAAATCCTGGAAGAATTCGACTGTGCCTTCCCACATATCCTTGAACTGGTCCGTGACTCTCTCGCCGAATGTAATGATGTGGGGTTCTTCGATAACTGTATCTTCAAGAACTTCTGTGATGGAGAGATTGAGCGTGCCGTATTCGACCTGATTCTCAAGCACTCTGATCCTGGATTCTGCGCTCTCGATCTGATATCTGACTTCTGTAAGTCTGCTCTGCAGAATGATGATGTTGTCGAGATCTGCTGCCTGCTCCAGGAGCTTTAAGAGCTGATCGTATTCGACTCTTAAGGATTCCAGTCTGGACTTTGTATCAACATATTCAAGTGTAACGTCTGATGTATTCTCGCCGGAGGAGAGGATCGTGCAGCTGTTGCCGACCTTTGTAATGAGCTCGTCGAGCTTGTCAGCGGGAACGCGGATCGTGTAGTACACAACACGGAGGTCCCTGTTCTTGCCTGTTCCGGACATTGAGGAATTCTCGATATATCCGCCTGCTGTCCTGACCTGTGCTTCGATATCATTCTTAACGCTCATGATATCCTTTGTCTCGGCAGACATGGAAACTGTTCTTATGAGGAGTCTTCCCTTCTCAGGATCGACATTTACGCTGTTGGATGTAGAAGGCGCTCCGTTTACTCCTCCGCCGGCCTCTGCGGGAGCACTTTCAGCTTTAACCTCGTCATATCCGTATTCGTAATCAGCCGTGGCGCCGGACCTGAATGACTGGCTCTTCGCAGCACCGTTTACGCCAAGTACAGCATCAACTTCGCCGTTAACCGAATCAATCTGCAGAGTGTGCTCCTTTACTTCTGTGGCAGCTGCTTTGCTTTGACTTAAATATCTGCCAAAAAGCCCGAAAACCGCGACGTTTAATACTACAGCGCCTGCTACGATTCCGATTATTACCTTCTTTTTCATCTTTGTATCCTCCATTTGGACCCTGATAGCTGTCCTTCGTTGTTACCTTAAATACAGACGGCCTTATCAAAATGTTGCACTGCGCTCGAAAAAAATAATCCTTCGCTTTATACTTATCCCTATGAATATCTGTGGAACAAAACAGGACCTGTGGGAATATCTTGCCCGTGAACACCGCCCGATTGCCCTCTACGGCACGGGAGACGGTGCGGACAAGATAATCTCCGTGCTCGAAAAAGCAGGGCTTAAAGACCTCATTGCCGCCGTTTTCGCAAGCGACGGTTTTGTCAGGGACAGAATGTTCCACGGATTTAAAGTCATTTCATATTCAGAATGCTGTGAGAAGTTCGGGGATCAGAACTTCATAGTCCTCGTATGCTTCGGTTCCTCAAGGCCCGAAGTACTCTCGCAGGTAGCTAAGATAAAGTCTGAAAGAGAGCTTTATGTGCCAGATGTTCCCGTATACGGAACCAATCTTTTTACCAGGCTGTACTTCGAATCCAATATAAAAGACATCGAAGAAGTCTATTCCCGTATGGAAGATGAGACTTCCCGCACATGTTTCTGCAATTACCTAAGCTACAAGCTCACGGGCGATATCACATATCTTGAGAACGCCGAGTCGGATCCGGACGATGAATTTGAGCTGCTTCAGGGGATTTCCGGAGGCTGCTTTATAGATCTCGGAGCCTACTACGGTGATACTTTGACCAGATATCTTAATAAGTTCCCCTGCCTCAAAACTGCTGTTGCCGTTGAGCCTGAGCGCCATTCATTTAAAAAGCTTACAGCGTGTGCTGAAGAGCTTAATGCAGACATCACATGCATCAATGCCCTTGTCGGAAGCAGAACAGGAACGGAAGAAGTGTCTGATTCAAGGGGGCGCGGCACAAGAGCACTGCCCGCCAGCAATGTTGAGATAAGAAATAAGCGCACGATAGATGTCGTTACAGTTGATTCGTTATCAATCGATAAAGTAAGCTTCATTAAGTTCGACGTCGAAGGCTCGGAATCCGATGCGCTCGGGGGTGCTGTAAACACCATCAGGAAGGACCGCCCGGTGATGAAGATAGCCTGCTATCACAGGAGCGAGGATGTTTTCGCGATCGTCAAAAAAGTGCTTGAGATAAGAGACGACTACAAAGTCTATATGCGCCATACAAGATGCATACCCGGCTGGGATACTGATTTCTATTTTGTCTGATAAGGAAGGCAAATGAGAATACTGATAGTAAGTGATACACACGGAATAAACGGGCCTTTAAGAGCTGTGATCTTAAAGGAAAAACCTGACATGCTCATTCATCTCGGCGATTCGGAATATAACCAGGCAGAGATCGCCGGCTGGGCAGGATC
>JAEFBC010000122.1 GCA_016292155.1 Saccharofermentans sp.
ATCAATACCTATAAAATACATATGAACCTCCCGATTCGCTTAATAGTACAAGTAACATATTAAAAGGAATACCTCAAAAAGTGCACACTCCAAAGTGCAAGGAATCTTCATTTATATTTATACGCTTTCAACAAATTTGACACTTTTTGCGATTTGCCGATTAATCCGATATTGCTAACTTTTTGTAGTATGTTTTCAATATTCACGGGCATCTCGCGAAAACGTGTTATCTTACAAAGGCCATTTTCTACAAAAATTGCTATACAAATCTTGCGGAATGGAATAGCAAGTTTTGTCAAATCAAAATGAGGCAATAATGAGGCTAAATTCATTGGTGCAGGAGCACGGTGTTCTTAGGGGTGGCTTGCCTGGCTGAGGGCTGGGGTTTTGATGGTTTTACGCCGAATGTGAGGCTGATTGCCAGGCTTAAGCCGAGGTTTTAGCCGGCATTTGTATTTGAACGGCAGAATGAACGGCTGTGCCGTTGGGTTTGCCGTTCATTTGGGCTTAAATGGCCGTTTTGAACGGCAGAATGAACGGCGACGCCGTTGGGTTTGCCGTCCATTTAGGCTAAAATGGCCGTTTTGAACGGCAGATTGAACGGCGCTGCCGTTGGGTTTGCCGTTCATTTGGGCTTAAATGGCAGTTTTAAACGGCAGAATGAGCGGCGGTGCCGTTCAAATCGCCGCTCATTTATACCTCCAGGCGGATCTCCGGGCGGCGCCGGATGTTTTACCTGAAGTTTGGGCCAAAAACAGCCGAATTCCAGGCGGATTTCCGGGCGGCGCCTGATGTTTAGCCTGAAGTTTGGGTCAAAAACTGCCGAATTCCAGGCGGATCTCCAGGCGGCGCCGGATGTTTAGCCTGAAGTTTGGGTCAAAAACAGCCGAATTCCAGGCGGATCTCTGGGCGGCGCCTGATGTTTTGCCTGATGTTTGGAGCCGCGCAGGGCCTACAAAGCACAAAAAAACGGCCGGACCCCAAAAGGCCCGGCCGCAATCGTTATAAACAACAAATATATTACTTAATCTCTGCGTGGTAATCCTGGAGAGCCTTGACCTCGAACTCACGCTCCTTAGCAGCCTTGATACCCTCAGCGCATGCCTTTGCAGCAGCCATTGTGGTGATATAAGGAACATGCTGGCGGATAGCGTCCTTACGGATGTAGGAGTCATCGTGTGAGGATGTCTTTCCGGCAGGAGTGTTGATGACAAGATCGATGTCTCTGTTGAGGATCATGTCACCGATGTTAGGTCTGCCCTCGTAGAGCTTCTTGACCTTCTCAGCCTTGATGCCGTTGCTGACGATCATGTCGTATGTGCCGCCAGTAGCGTAGATCTTGAAGCCGAGGTCTTCGAACATCTTGGCAACCTCAACGAGGTCTACCTTATCGAGGTCGGAAACGGACAGGAGAACGCTGCCTTCAAGAGGGAGCTCTGTCTTTGTTGCTTCCTGAGCCTTGAAGCTTGCTTCGCCGAAGTGTGTTGCAAGACCAAGAACCTCACCTGTGGATCTCATTTCGGGTCCGAGGATAGGGTCTACTTCCTGGAACATGTTGAACGGGAAGACTGCTTCCTTTACTCCGTAGTGAGGGATTACCTTGTCGTGGAGTTCCGGTACGGGTGAAGGTCTGCCTGTAAGGCTTCCTGTCATGATATCTGTAGCGATCTTAACCATGTTGGTGCCTGTGACCTTGGATACGAGCGGTACTGTTCTTGAAGCACGGGGGTTAGCCTCGAGCACGAAGACAACGCCGTCTTCGATCGCATACTGCATGTTCATGAGACCTACAACGTGCATCTCGACTGCGATCTTTCTTGTGTATTCCTTAATAGTCTCAACCAGTTCAGGTGCAAGATTCTTTGAAGGAAGGATGCATGCGGAGTCACCGGAGTGGATTCCGGCAAGCTCGATGTGCTCCATGACTGCAGGAACATAGCAGTTTGTGCCGTCGGAGATAGCATCTGCCTCACACTCTGTTGCGTGGTGGAGGAAACGGTCGATGAGGATCGGTCTGTCAGGTGTAACGCCTACAGCCGCATTCATGTAGACTCTCATCATCTCGTCGTCGTGAACGATCTCCATTCCTCTTCCGCCGAGAACGTAGGAAGGACGAACCATTACAGGATAGCCGATCTTGTTTGCGATGGAGATAGCCTCATCAGCATTTACAGCCATGCCTGCCTCAGGCATCGGGATGCCAAGGCGGTTCATCATTGCACGGAAGTGGTCTCTGTCCTCAGCAAGGTCGATAGTCTCAGGTGTTGTACCCAAGATGTTTACGCCGTTAGCCTTGAGTGAAGCTGCGAGGTTCAAAGGTGTCTGGCCGCCGAACTGTGCGATTACGCCGATCGGCTTTTCCTTCTCGTGGATTGCAAGAACGTCTTCCAGTGTCAAAGGCTCGAAATAGAGCTTGTCAGAAGTGTCGTAGTCTGTAGATACCGTCTCAGGGTTGCAGTTGACGATGATGGACTCGAAGCCGAGCTTCTTGAGAGCAAGTGCAGCGTGAACGCAGCAGTAGTCGAACTCGATGCCCTGGCCGATTCTGTTAGGGCCGCCGCCAAGGATCATGATCTTCTTGTTGTTGGAAGAAGGTGACTTGTCCTCTGCAATATGATAGGAAGAATAGTAATAAGCTGCATCCTGTGTTCCGGATACGTGAACGCCTTCCCAGGCTTCCTTGATGCCGTATTCATAGCGTGCACGGCGGATAAGATCCTCGGAAACGCTTAAGAGCTGTGAGAGATACTTATCAGAGAAGCCGTCGAGCTTAGCCTGGCGGAGTGTAGCCTCATCAGGGATCCTGCCGGCGCCCTTAAGGAGAGCTTCCTCTTCCTCAACGAGTTCTTTCATCTGCTCGATGAACCAGTGCTTGATCTTTGTGAGCTCATAGAGTTCATCGACTGTAGCGCCCTTACGGAGTGCCTCATACATGATGAACTGGCGCTCTGAAGAAGGCTGTGTGAGCTTAAGCATAAGCTCTTCCTTGGAGAGCTTGTTGAAGTCCTTGGCAAAACCAAGACCATATCTGTCCTTTTCGAGGGATCTGATAGCCTTCTGGAAAGCTTCCTTATATGTCTTACCGATGCTCATGACCTCGCCTACGGCTCTCATCTGTGTGCCGAGCTTGTCCTGAGCGCCGTGGAACTTCTCGAAAGCCCATCTTGCGAACTTGATTACGACATAGTCACCGTCCGGATAGTACTTGTCGAGTGTGCCGTACTTGCCGCAGGGGATTTCATCCAATGTGAGGCCGCATGCGAGCATTGCGGAAACGAGTGCGATCGGGAAACCAGTTGCCTTGGAAGCAAGTGCGGAAGATCTTGATGTTCTCGGGTTGATCTCGATAACAACGATCCTTCCTGTCTTGGGATCGTGAGCGAACTGGCAGTTGCAGCCGCCGATAACTTCGATAGCCTTAACGATGCTGTATGAATATTCCTGAAGTTTCTTCTGAACGTCTTCAGAGATTGTGAGCATAGGAGCTGAGCAGAATGAGTCACCTGTGTGAACGCCGATAGGGTCGATGTTCTCGATGAAGCATACTGTGATGACGTTGTTCTTGGCGTCTCTTACGACTTCGAGCTCGAGCTCTTCCCAGCCGCTGATGGACTCTTCAACGAGTACCTGGTGGATCATGGAAGCTGCAAGACCTCTCTCGACTACTGTCTTGAGTTCGTCGATGTTATAAACGAGGCCGCCGCCTGCGCCGCCCATTGTGTAGGCAGGTCTGATAACTACAGGGTAACCGAGATCATCTGCGATCTTGACTGCTTCCTCAACAGAGTAAGCTTCGTGGGATCTGGGCATCTCGATGCCGAGGGAAGTCATTGTCTCCTTGAACTCGATTCTGTCCTCGCCTCTCTCGATGGCATCTACCTGGACACCGATTACCTGAACGCCGTACTTTTCGAGAACGCCGGCCTTGGAAAGCTCGGAGCAGAGGTTAAGGCCTGACTGTCCGCCTAAGTTGGGGAGAAGCGCATCAGGACGCTCCTTTGCAATGATCTGCTCAAGTCTCTTAACATTGAGCGGCTCAATGTATGTTCTGTCTGCAACATCAGGGTCAGTCATGATCGTTGCGGGATTTGAGTTAACGAGAACGATCTCATAGCCGAGCTTCCTTAACGCTTTGCACGCCTGGGTTCCTGAATAGTCGAACTCGCAAGCCTGGCCGATGATGATAGGACCTGAACCGATGATGAGGATCTTGTTGATGTCTTCTCTCTTTGGCATATTCTTACGCCCCCTTATATATATATGCAAAATTACTGGATAGAATTCTAACATAGGTATCCCGACTTTGCACAGTAAAAATTATGGATTAAAATACTTTCATGAAAAATGTAATAAAGCCCAGCAAACACCGTTCTTTTTGCCCTGCGAAAACCTCATTTGCAGGACATTTCCGCAGTTCATTTCCTATCCTTGTGATATGTATTGCGGTCGCAGCGCTGTCTCTTACCGGCTGCTTTGACCCTCCGGTCCAGCAGACGGTCTACAAAGAGACCTCCGATACGGCGGCTTCCGTCTTCTCGGGCAACGACATCGGCGGCACGGAGCTCCCCTTCGGCGTAAAGCTTCAGGTGGATCCTTCTGTCCTGATCGCCTGCGAACTTGAGCGTGTAGTTGACGGGGATACGATTATCGTCCACGATCCTGACGGCAACAGGCTGAGAGTCCGCTTAACGGGCATCAACGCTCCGGAGTCGGCACTGGAGGACGACAGCAAGAACACAGAAGAAGGCAGGGATGCTTCGAAGTTTTTAAAAGAGCTTCTCGCCGACGTTAAGACAGTCTATCTCGAATACGACGAAGGACAGTTCGACCAGTACGGAAGGACCCTTGCCTATGTCTGGATAGACACCGGATCCACCTACATCATGGTCAATGAGATTATTCTCGCGACAGGACACGCCAAACCAGTTTATATCAAACCGAATCTGCGCTACGCTGAAGACTTCCGAAAATACGAAGAGTGATTATGAACAAGCTCCCGACCACAGCTACGGATATCACCTCCGAAAAGGCCCTGCACCTGAAAGGGATCGCACTTCTCTTTCTGATGTTCCATCACCTGTTCGGCGTTGAATATCTAAGCGGATGGAGAGCGATAATACCCGGTACCGAGGGCGCGGATTACGTCATCGGTGCGTCGGGAAAGATATGCCTTGCGATATTCCTTTTCTGCTCCGGCTACGGGCTTTACAAGTCCTACATCAGCAAGGAAGCGCCGAAGAAAGCTTATATCCTTCAAAGACTGGCCAAGACACTTATCCCCTACTGGATAGTCATGCTGATCACCGTTATCTACCTGGTGTTTGCGGGGAAATTTGAACCCAAATACATTCCGGTGAATCTTTTCGCACTGATACACGATGACAACATCCTTTATGTCAGCTTCAGCTGGTTTATAAAGCTCTATATCCTTCTCATCCTGCTGCTGCCCCTGATAAGGCTCATCGAGCGCAAATGGAAAAAGAATGCCTTAATCGACATACTGATCTATGTCGCATTGCCCTTTGCCGTTGCGGTCATATTCGGAAATCACATGGACGAATCAAGATTTGTGAATCTTCCGTCCTACTTCCTGAGCACAGTACTGTTCCTTCTGGCATGGCTGCCGCTGTTCTCCATCGGAATGCTTTTCGCCAAATACGGCACATATAAAAAAGTGCGCGGATTCGCAGACAGGTTCCCCAAAGCTCTTGTCATTGCACTGTCGGTCCTTATCCTTGCGAACATGATCTACCTGAGGTTCATCGTAAACACGATGGCGGGCGATTCGGTGATCTACCACTGCTGCATGGCAGATGTCTTCTTCGGACCCGTCTTCGTCTGCATGCTGCTCCTTATCATGGACAACATGAAACACTTAAGCAGATACGTTATTCCGTTCATCGGCAGGAATTCTGTTTTCTACTGGCTTCTGAGCGGAATATTCTTCCATAACACAATAGAACTATCATTTCTTATCACATGGCCCAAGATAACCGTACTCATCTACATCTGGACCATGATATTGCTAACACCGTTTGTATTTGCCAGTTCATTTATATCAGGGAAACTCGTAAAGCTCATTTGCCGCTAAAGACAAGGAGTCTGAGATGACGGACAACTTAACAAACAGAACTGCAGATATTTCAGTCGAGAAGACTGAACATCTGAAAGGCTTGGCAGTGTTATTGCTTATGTGGCATCACCTTTTTGGTGTTGGCTATATAACTGACTGGATAGAGATAATCCCGAATTCGAAAAATATCGTTTTTATTTTCGGAGCATCATCCAAGATATGCCTTGCGATCTTCCTGTTCTGTTCAGGCTACGGACTTTTCAAGTCATACATCAGCAAAGAGATGCCCAGGAAAAACTATATCTTAAGAAGGCTCGTTAAGATCTTTATCCCCTACTGGATGATTATGGCGATCGCCATTGGTTATCTTGCTTACGCCGGAAAGTTCGACCCCAAATATTTCTTCGTGAATCTATTTGTTCTCAACATCTCGGATGAAGTCCTCTACACAAGTTTTGCATGGTTTGTCAAACTCTATATCCTGCTCATACTCATAACACCGCTTATAAAGATGATCGAGCTGAAATGGAAAAAGAACATCTTCTTGGACTTGCTCATTTATATCGCAGTGCCGTTTGCCGCAGCGGTTTTATTCGGAAAGTTTATTGAAGATATGGGATTTACGGGCTTCCCCGCTTTATTGATGAACAGCGTGCTGTTAGTGATCGCATGGCTTCCGCTCTTTTCTGTCGGAATGCTCGCTTCGAAATATGAAGTATACAACCTGATCAGAAAAGCTGCGGACAAGCTGCCGCGCTTATTATGCTCTTTCCTGATGTTCGTCATTATCTGCTTCACTTTTTTCGTGAGATATATGACCAACCTTTATATCAAAAACACTGTCCTCTACCCTAACTGCATGCTGGATGTCATATATGGTCCAATAGTCATCGGTTCGCTGATCATTATTCTGGACAACCTGAAGTACAAGAGCAGATATGTTATCCCGTTTATCGGAAGGAATTCCATCCATTACTGGCTCTTAAGCGGCATGTTCTTCCACAACACCATTGAGCTGGCAGTTCTTATCACGTGGCCCAGGGGCGCCCCGTTTATACTGATCTGGACAATGGTACTGCTCACGCCGTTTGTATTCCTGTGCTCATGGCTGTCGGATAAAGCCGTGAAGCTTATCTTCAAAGGATCCTGAATTACTCGAATCCCTGACGCTTCATGCGTTTGTAGTCTTCGTCATCTTCTTCAATGCTGCTCTTGGCAGGCTGGAAAAACTGAGGATCGAATTCCTGCTTTATTTCCGGCTGTGAAGACATAACAGGCGGTGCGGGCGTCTTGCTGACCGGATTTGAAACAGGAACATCAGATGACTGTTCTGCTTCCCTTTTCCTTGCCTTGGAAATATTAATGATCTGAGTGATAAATATGAAGACCGACATGACTGTCCAGAGCACGCCGAAGGCCATTAAGAAAATGCCTCCTG